>JACMPX010000033.1 GCA_014377245.1 Candidatus Altimarinota bacterium | reverse complement strand
TTTCTAGATCCTGTAAAAATGATTGTATCCTTTCCACCGATTTTGGGACTCAATATCGACAGCATTTGAGATAAAATAGAAGCTCTCAAGAAATTCGGATTTCTAGATCCTATAAAAATGATTGTATCCTTGCCACCGATTTTGGGCTACAATATCGAGAGCATTTGAGATAAAATAGAAGCTCTCAAGAAATTCGGATTTCTAGATCCTGTAAAAATGATTGTATCCTTTCCACCGATTTTGGGCTACAATATCGAGAAAAATATAAAACCAAAACTTGTCTTACTCATCAAGATGATACAAAAGTATAATCTCTGATATACGGCAGTATCTCTTATGGAATCAAATGATCTATTTTTTTGTTCCAAACGTGATAAGATATGGGTACTAGTACGTATACTATCCACAAAGTCGTGGGATGATATCAAGATCAAAGCGAGAGTATCTCAACTCCTCAGTCAGAATTTAGAATCTGTAGTCCTTGCAAATATCGAACATCCAAATCTAAAAACTATAAAAGAGCTGATACAAAAATCTAAAGAAGTAAAAGTAAAATACGGTACTGAGGAGAAAAAGAAAATAATTAGTTCTATTCTATCGCCTATAGCTCAAGATAAGATTCTCATACGGTATAGACGAGGATATGATAAATAAAAAATCCGTCCCGAGTTCTAAGGAGGGATTTTTCTTTACAAAAAGAGCATATTTCATAGACTTATATACAATTATATTTGCTTCAGAATCTGATATTGAGAATTTTTCTCAACTCTCAATTTCTAAGCTCTAAGTTCTACATACTATGCACCTTGTTATCATGGCAGCCTGAGAGTGATCTCGTATGAGACCACTCACGGATAATACTCCGAAGCCACTTCTACGGATCTGTGGAAAGACTATCATCGAACACAATATCGAGCCGATCATCGAACATTTCGATGAGATTTTTATGATTGTGAAGTATAAATCAGAATGTTTCAGGGAATACTTTGGAGATATGTATCAGGGGAAAAAAATACACTATATCGAACAATGAGAGCAAGCTGGAACGGGTGCCGCAATCCTCGGACTAGAGTGAAGTATTACCTGAGAATTCATCGTCATATCGTGAGATGATCTCTACGAGAGTGATGATATAGTCAGTCTGATGAAACAACCAGGGTATGCTACCCTTTGCAAGAGAGTGAGCAACCCTGAACTATTTGGGATATTCACAACAGATGTAGAATGAAGGGCAACTGGAATCATCGAGAAACCAACAGATGCGAGTATCGGTAGCCTCGCCAATATTGGCAATCACAAGTTCGATGATCAGATATTCGAGATACTCAGGGCACTCCCCCTCTCTTCCAGATGAGAACTCGAGATCACAGATCTCATCCATATCTATATACGCGAGTGACTCTATAGTGTCGTCGTGGCTATTGGTCGATGGATCTCTATCGGCTATCCGTGGGATCTCCTCAGAGCCAACGATGCAATCATCGGGTGATATACTACAATAGTTGATAAATGAGCAATTATCGAACCAAATGTGACCATAAAGTGAAATATTTATCTCGAAGAGTGAGTAATACTCAAATCAGGAACCTATATCGAAGGGAATGTATACTTCTGAAAATGAACAGTTATATGACCAAATTCGTATATTCGTGGCAATACGAGTATCGGTAATCATTCCAAGATCGGAGCATTCGTCGAAATCAAGAACTCATATATTGGTGAGTCCTCTGCCGTACCACATCTCTCCTACTTCTGAGACTCTGTAATAGGCAACCACGTCAATATAGGAGGGTGATCCAAAGTCGCCAATCTCAGGCATGATGGAGCAAATATCCGAGTCATGGTAAAAGACAAACTCATCGATAGCGGACGATACAAACTCGGTACAATCATCGGAGATGGTGCTCATATCGGTATTGGTACTCTGATATATCCAGGCAGAGTTATCTCAACCAACGGTACTACTCTTCCTGGTGAGATAGTGAAATAAACTTGCAATAAAAGAAAAATCGCTATACTATGTGGGTTCTTTTCTTCTGGAAAAGTGGGAGTCTCTTGATATAGTAATTGTGAGGAAACAAAGCAATTCAATACACTACAAGAAACGCTAGAACCAATTTATTCTTTCATCATTTTATATTATGGCAAAAGTACACGGAAAAAAGTACAACCAAGCGGCGAGTCTCATCGAAACTGATCGACTCTATACCCTCGACGAAGCAGTAGATCTTCTGGAACGCACCAATACTGTGAAGTTCGATCCTACGATTGAGATACACTTCAATCTCTCGATCGATCCACGACAAGCAGATCAGCTTGTCAGGTCAACTCTCTCTCTTCCTCACGGAACTGGTAAAACCAAGCGTATTGCTGCCTTCACCGATATCGGTAATGAGGCAGAGCTCAAAGCTATGGGAGTGACTGTAGCAGGTGGTGATGATCTCATTGACTCAGTTCTTCAGGGTCATGTAGACTTTGACATTGCGATCGCGAGTCCAGGTATGATGAAGAAAATGGGTAAGGTTGCCAAAGTCCTCGGACCAAAGGGCCTTATGCCGAATCCAAAAGCTGGAACCGTCGGTGAGAATCTCGAGGCTATTGTCCGAGAGCTCATGGCTGGACGATTCGAGTTCAAAAATGATAAACAAGGGAATATCCACTCTATTGTTGGTAAGCTCTCATTTGGTAATGCAAAACTCAAGGATAATATAACATTCTTCGTAAAAGCGATGAAGGCAGCTCGTCCATCAGGTGTGAAGGGATCTGTAGCATTCATGAATACCGTATTTCTCTGTAACGCTATGGGGCCTGGTATCCGCCTCGATGCAAACAGCATCTAGTCCTCACAATAATACAAAAAATATAATCCCCTTCAAAGAAATTTGAGGGGGATTATATAATATTTTACCCTCTCCCCCGAAACGCACTGAGCAAAGTAATCTCATCAGCATACTCGATAGATCCCGCATGTGGGAGTCACTTCGAGAGGCGGCTTATTTTCACTTCTCGTGGCATATGTCCGATAGCATAGAGAGCCGTAGCCTCTCACTCGATATTGGGATTCATCGCTAGGATGATCTCTGTGATCTGAGGATATTCGAGGATACGAGCAAATAGTGAGTCGTAGTGGAGCTGATCTGGGGTTGTTCCCTGAATTGGTGAGATCACACCACCGAGGACATGATAGCGTCCTCGCCATACACCTGTGCGATCGATCGAGAGCATATCGAGATAGTCCTCTACCACACAGAGTGCCGTCTCATCTCGTCTCGGATCACTACAGATCGGGCAAGTCGGATGATCTCTATCAGTCATCCCATGACATACCTCACATTCTCGGACCTTCTCATGGAGATCAGAGAGTGCCTTGGCAAAATTCGACACATAGGTAGCGTTCGCTTTGAGGAGAAAGAATGCGAGCTTGGCTGCTGTCTTCTCACCTATTCCTGGTAGATAATGTATCATATCGATGATGCGTTTCAGGGCTTCTGGCATTTGATAATTAATTTTTGAGTGAGAACTGAGGATCTCGCATCACTATGAATGATGATACATCTACGACCTGCATATTCGACATGATTGGTGCCGTGGCAATAGCATCAATAGACTTCCCCTCTGCGATACGGATATCGAGAAGGTTCTCCTGGAATGTGAGCTCACGATATTGTCCCTGGAGCTCTCGTATCTGGTATCATTTGGTTGCATTCTGATTGAGGATCCAGATATAGTAGATACCGAGACAAGCGATGAGGACCATAGCCAGGATATATGCCTGAGTGAATGATAGACGAAAATTCTCACGAGCGACTTTGCGTTCTGAGAAAAATGAGAGATGTCATTTTTTGGCTACCAGGACATTTGCATTCACGAGGAGGAAAATTAGTTTATTCGAGTGAGTACACGGAGCTTTGCTGATCTACTGCGAGGATTATGATCTATCTCGAGTTCTGTTGGTAGGATTAGTTTTTTATTATATTTGGTCAGTCGAGCTGGGACGATCGTCTGTCCAGTATATTCATCGATAGTTCCAGTGAGGTATGGCATGACGAGATTTTTCACGATGCGATCCTCAATCGAGTGAAAACTGATTATAGCGATCTGTCCTCCTATTGCAAGTTTGGCTATTGCCTTGGCTATACTTATCTCAATATGCTCGAATTCAGAGTTGATGGCGATACGGAGAGCTTGGAATACCCGCTTCGGAGAATCCTTGTCATAGCTCGATCATCTGATAATCTCGAGTAGCTCAAATGTAGTATTGATAGATTTTGTTTTGCGAGCCTCGACTATAGCTCTCGCTATATGGACTGATTTTTTCTCATCAGCAAAGCGAAACATGAGATCACGGAGATCATACTCAGATGCAGTCATCACAAGATCTCGAGCAGTACGCCCACTGGTGCGGTCGAATCGCATATCGAGCGGAGCATCATATCTGATGGAGAATCCTCTCTCTCCATCATCATAGTGTGCACTGCTCACACCGAGATCATAGAGAATGAAGTCGATGGTTTCGATTCATTTTTCATCGAGAATTGTATCGATATCTGAGAAACTAGAGTGGACGAGATGGAGATCACAACTAGAATATGGTATCTTGGATCTGGCAATAGCGAGGTTGTCACTATCTCGGTCGATCCCGATCAGCATATCTCCTGGTGACATATGTGAGGCGAACATACTCGCATGTCCACCGAGTCCGAGAGTTGCATCCACCACAACATGATGGAGCGAACGAGCAAGGAATATCGTCTCTATCTCACTGATGAGGACAGGATCATGATGCAAGAGTAGTATGTCAAGTGATAGGCGTTTCTATGAAGAGAATACATGCAAAATGTAGTCTATTTTGCCTTTCTGTCAAGGGAAAATCTCCACACGAAATCCTCGTATTTACTATTGAAAAAAATCATTTTTTTTCTATACTCTTGTTATGTCCAATTTTACTGTCAAAAAACTCCCTCATAGTGCTGTCAAAAAAGCAAAAAATCCGGCAACCTCAACTCCACATATCGACACTCACAAGAAATATACTCGGAAAATTATCGCAATAACACTAGTAGTACTTAGTCTTATTTTTGGTATCAACTACGTTGTTCAGGGTGTCGGAAGTATACGAGTTGGTATTGCTGATGATAATAGCTCGTTTTCAGGTGTGATCTTCGGATCATCTGGAACTGCTAGCACTGAAAAAAAATGAATACAAAATATTCTCATTGTTGGCATAGGCTGAGCTGGGCATCAGGCCGGTACTCTCGCTGATTCTATCATGCTTGCATCACTCGATACAGAACGTCAATCTATAACCATGATATCTATTCCTCGTGATCTCTATGTGAGCTATGGTACAGGAGCCTGAGCTGGCAAGATCAACTCACTCTATCCAATTGGGCTCAGTCGCAAAGAATGAATCACTCCACTCGCGAATAAAGTATCTGAAATAACTGGACAATCAATACATCATTATATGGTGATAGATTTTACAGCATTTCGCTATATTGTAGATGCACTTGATGGCATTGAGATCGATGTTACTCAGAACCTCTATGACAAAGAATATCCAGACTATAACTATGGCTATACTGTTTTCTCTGTGAAAAAGTGACTACAAATTTTCAATGGTGAGACTGCACTACGATATGCTCGCTCCCGTCACTCCACGAACGATATGGACAGGTCTCGTCGACAACAACAGATTATCAACGCGATCAAAACAAAATCACTCACAGCATGAGTGATCATGAATCCAGCAAAGATAACGAATATAATCGATGCTATTCGTCTTAATATCAATACGGATCTCACAGTAGCAGATGTCGTGTCTATTGGTTCGACCTTTGCCAGTATAGGAAACTCGAATATCCATCTATACAATATTGGAGATAATTGTATCGCATATACAAATTGTACTGTAGGATCATACCTCTATAGTCCATCGATGGCGTATTTCGGAGGAGCATGGTCACTCATCCCTGAGTGAGCTCGAATCAACAAGCTGAGCTATTATGATCGAATCCATAGATTTGTGGATTTTGTGTTCAGATTCCCTGGTATTCACATGATCGAACAGCCAATTGTTGTTGTTCATAGTCCTTCTACACTTGCACACTCCAAAAATCTCCTCATGGAGATGCGAAAAATCGGGATCAATTTTGATGAAAAGCACTCGCTCGCAACAGCAACTGGTACAATAGCCCAGTCACATATCAATATATACTGGAACAGCGAGTATAAAATATGAATAGATCCAACTTCGACTATCGTAGAAGCATTGAAGATGCTCGACATGCAAATTCCTGTCAATATAGTTACAAGCAACGAATATGTGACGAACAATGGACCAAAAATCGAGATTGTTCTCTGACAGGATTACAAAGATTTTTTCACATTTGCAATTCCTGCCCAATATCTCCCAAAAATCGAAATGCCGAGTCTATCTGGAACAACCGTTTCATGAGAAAAAAAACAAATTACACCTCCAGCAATACTCCTACCTAAACCATCCAAAATACTCTCACCCAATTCTCAGTTGCCAACTCCAGGAGAGTGGG
This sequence comes from Candidatus Altimarinota bacterium, assembly GCA_014377245.1. Taxonomy (GTDB): domain Bacteria; phylum Patescibacteriota; class Gracilibacteria; order BD1-5; family UBA2023; genus JABFSX01. The sequence continues at coordinate 35,983 of JACMPX010000033.1, read as the reverse complement.
AACAACTCTAGATTCAATTCATTAACTGTTGCAAATGCAAAATCCACGAATATCCCACATACCATCTCGATCTCGATGAGATCAAGTTACATCTGATTACTCAAAAGTACAAAAAATCCAAAAATTTTTCAAAAGTCTCACTTTTTGGAGCATTGTACTAAGACTTTTTGGTATTTTACTATTAGTGAGTGCATTGGGATTGATCATAATATGGGGATTTTTTCTCAATGGAGCTCCTGCTATCGAGACTCTTGAGAGCGGCGACTACTTCAGGGAAAGTACTACGATATATGATAAAGATGGTGGTATTATTTATAGCCTTTTCAAGGATGGTAAGCGTACCTATGTTGCATCGGATGCAATCTCTCAGTCGCTCAAGGACGCGATTGTGAGTACGGAAGATCGGACATTTTTCGACAATCCTGGTATAGACATGATGGGGCTCATGCGTGCTGGCACCAAATACGCCATGGGATCAAATGAAACAGTGAAATGAACCTCTACTATCTCACAACAACTGATAAAGAATACACTATTGACCAATGAACGCTCTCTCAAGAGAAAGATACAAGAGATGTACCTCTCATATCAGCTCAACAAAACCTATTCCAAGGATAAGATTCTGGAAATGTATTTCAATGCATTTTCTTTTGGCTACAATGCAAATGGTATCGAGGAAGCCTCTCGTACCTATTTCGGTAAAAGTGCTAAAGATGTCGGTCCACTCTGAGCAACGATACTCGCCTCATTACCAAAGTGACCTACATATTACTCCCCATACCTCCACCGGGATCGTCTCATGGGCAAACTCGAGGTATATCCTCAAGAAGATCCTACAAATAGTAAAATGATAATCACGCTCGATGATCGCAAGACATATGCAACTATCTATAACTGATTCAAATCATATCTTTCTGCTATGACTATGGAGCGTATCGATAATGGACTGAAGGTTTGTGGTGTCAGAGCGGATGCTATCAAGAATAATTCCTTCACTCCTGATAGCCAAGGTTGTCTAGTGTTGAGTTTCGATACGGTACTGGATTTTATTGGTAATATTGCAATTACGGGCAATATCAGCTCTGGCGAACTCACTGGTCTACACACGATAGAGTATACAATCGGACGCAAGGATTTTGTCGCTGTACAGATGCTCGAGGATGGTAAGATCACAGGTGATATATTCAAAAAGATACTCTCAGATGGGATAGAATTCGAATTCAAAAAATATAGTGAAAATATCAAGTTCCCATATTTTGTCATGTATATAAAGGAGTATCTGGAAACAAAATACAGCAAAGATATCGATGTGACGAGCGGTCTCAAGGTATACACAACAATAGATCCCAAGCTACAGGTCTATGCAGAAGAAGCTGTGAGAAAACAGGTCGCAATCAATGTGAGTCAATATGGGGCGAGTAGTGCGGCTCTCGTGAGTATGGATAATGTAAGTGGTAGACTCCTCTCTATGGTGGGTGGCCCTGATTACTTTGATGCTGAGCATGGAGGCAACAATAATATGACCACAGCAATACGTCAGCCTGGTTCATCGTTTAAACCGATAGTATATTCCCTTGCTATTGCGAAGAATCCAATTGGTCCAGGCAGTCCAGTGACAGATGGTCCGATATCTTTTGGTAAATGGAAACCTGATAACTATGATCGACAATTCAAGTGAGTGATGTCACTCGAGACAGCACTCGATTATTCACGCAATATTCCTGCTATCAAGATGTACTATCTAGCAGGACAAGAAGAGGCCATTATCAAGTATGCTAAGACCCTTGGACTCTCGAGTTTGAAAGAGAATTTCGGTTACTGAGCGCCTCTAGCAATAGGAACAGCGGAAGCAAAACCAATTGACATGATGCAAGCATACTCTGTATTTGCGAATAATGGGGCCAAGAAACAACTCTATGCAATAGAAAAAATCGAAGATAATGATGGCAATATCATCGAACAACACAAGGATCAGCCTGGTGAAGAAGTCATGAATCCAGCTGCAGCGTATATCATATCTCGTATTCTATCGAACAATGATGCCCGCCCAGAGTCAACATTCTGGCGAAATGCACTCACGATATCAGGTCGTACTGTTGCAGCAAAAACAGGAACATCGAATAAAGATGTCAGCAAATGAGGTGAGAAAAAAATCCTACCGAGAGATCTCTGGACTATCTGATATACCCCACAGATAACAACAGTCGTATGGGCATGAAATGTCGATGGTAAGGAAACAAAATGATCGTGTGATGGACTCAACTGTGCTGCAACAATATGGAAAAGCTATATGACATTCGCACTTGCATGACTCCCAAAAGAAGAATTCAAAAAACCAAAAGATGTCTATAGTTATAAGATATCTAAACTATCAGGACTCCTCGCAACCAAAGATACTCCAGAGAATATGGTACGCGAGACTCTTATGGCTGTCAAATTCGACTCCTATGATGCATGACTCAATGGTACAGATATAGATATACTCTGTAATGCAGCAGCTACCCCTGATACGCCTATCGAGTCACGTTTGACAATATATACCCCTATTTCCAAACCTATAGTGGATGGATATGATCCTGAGTGGTTCTCAGGATTTGTGGCTGCCTCAAAAAAACAATATGGTACTACGAACATCACCAATATACAGTCAGAACCATGTGTCCGTCCTGGTACTCCTGGTAATATTGTGGTCAATGTGAAGTCTGTATGAGCAGGTAAGGATAATCTCGTAGAGGTCAAATGGGCTGGAGATAGAATCGTAGATAAAATACGAGCTGTAGCAAATGGAAAAATACTCAAGGAAATATCTTATGGTAGTAGTGGCTCAACCTCGGGTACGACTCGGATTAATCTGGGTGGAGAATATAGCGTTACTATCATAGCGATTGACGTCTATGGATATACCTATAGTGATTCTCTAGCAACATTACCAGGTACCGATATTATCCCGATCATTGATCCTGCAACACCAATAGTAGTGGATAAAAGTCCTCCAGTCATAACAATGATAAATCCAAAATGAGACTCACTCAATCTCTATCTATGAGATATCTTCAATCTTCGTTTCCAGACAAAAATATCAAGTATTGTACGAGAGATTAGTGTAACACTAGATGGTAAAATCATACAGAATGCTACAGATGGTGAGATATTTGTATTCCCAGTTAGTGCTGCTGGACTCGATATAGGCAAACATACAGTCAAAATAATGGCCACTGATGCTAATTTTCAATCAGTAGAAAAATCATTCATACTCAATATATTACCAAGATAGTCTATGCAATTCCAAAATATTACCCTCTCTTATGGTGAGCGAACTATACTCAGAGATATTACACTCACGATAGCTCCTGGTGAATTTGTATTTCTCATCGGCGCATCCGGTAGCTGAAAAACGAGTTTTATTCGATCTATCTTATGAGCTAAGAAACTGAAAAAGTGAAAAATACTTGATGATAATTGAATCAATATTGCTCTTTTTACACCAAAAGAGCTCCTAAAATATCGGAGATGACTCTGAACTATATTTCAGGACTTCAAATTATTACCACGCAAAACTGTCAAAGAAAATGTTGCATTCGCAATGGAGGTCTGTGGCTATGGGAGAGACGAGATCACAAGAAGAGTCCCAGAAGTACTCGCAAAAGTCGGACTACTTGCGAAAAAAGAAAAATTTATCGAGACTCTCTCAGGTGGAGAAGTACAGCGAACATGTATAGCAAGAGCCTTAATACACGATCCTAGCATCATCATTGGCGATGAGCCTACTGGGAATCTCGATCGCAACAATGCTAATGAGATCATGTCTCTTCTCGAAGAGCTCCATCAGAATGGCAAGACAATAATTATGGCAACTCATGATGAACATATTGTGAATACTATGAAAAAACGTGTTATTGCTTTTGCTGATGGTAATATCATATCCGATACTTGAGAAGGAACTTATTGCCTGTAGTTTCTATGTTTTTTAACAGTATTTCATTGCATTTCTGTCATAGCTACCTCGCCTAGAAAGTTCTTGTCATTCTCTGTCCCTCCTCCATATTATACTACCCCGCTACCCTACTATTTATGCTCAATCCTGAAGAAACGCTGGCACAAAAATTTGTCAAAAAATGATTTTGGCTTTATTTTTTCACGCTTATTATCTGACCAATAGGCTATCTGATCAAGATAATTATATCAAATGATCTCTCTGTGTGATGAGTGGGTATGATCTATGGTGTTATTAGTTTCGTCACTCTCCTTTGAGCATTCAACGATCTGGGATGTACCGAGAGTCTGAACTATTTTCTACCGAAGTATATCATCAAAAACGAATACGGGAAAGCGAAATATCTCCTCAGACTCACTCTCATACTCCAGATATGTTCTAGCCTCCTGATAGCTGTAATACTATTTGTCATAGCTCCCTGGCTCGCAAATATCTATTTCCATGAGCCTCGCATTATAGAAATATTGCGTATCTCATGACTCTATTTCATCGGGATCAATCTATTTCATATTACGACGGTACTCTTCTCTGTATCTCAGGATACCAAGTTACTCAAGTGAGCTGAGCTTGTGAAGCTGATAATAACATGTCTATGAACACTTTCACTTTTTGTATTTGAATTATGAACTGTAGAATCTTATATGTGGGCATGGGTAAGCGGTACTCTGATTGGATTTATTTTTTCACTCTACTTCTCTTATACGAGATACTACACGAGATATTTCAGATGAATAAAAATCGAGAGAGATATTTGAGAACGTAATCATTTTTTCAAATATGCTCTCGCAACATTGCTCACAGCAAATATAGGAGTACTACTGTCACAAGTAGATATGCAACTCATCATTTTACTACTCGGACCTGAGGCAACGGGATATTACTCCAACTATCTCTCTCTCCTCAATATTCCATTCATCTTTATCTCGCCACTTTTTGCATTCCTCTTTCCCGTGATTTCTGAGCTTCATGGACGGACAGATACAACGAAGATGCAAATGATACATCGTGAATTCTCGCTCTATTTTTCAGTAATCGGGATTTGGTTATCAGTATTTCTCTACCAGTTTGGTGAACCCCTAGCTATTTTATTTTTCTGAGAAAAATTCCGAACTTCAGGAACTATTCTTGGATATTCAGCATTTTTTCTCACTTTTCTCCTTTTGATCCAGATCAATTTTCAATTCTTAGCTGGTACAGGCAAGATCAGAGATCGAGCCCGTATACTGGGGATCGTACTACCGATTAATATAGTACTCAACTATATCCTCATACAGATGTATGGTGTCGAGGGATCTGCTCTCGCAGTCTGACTCACATGGGTACCACTCTGGTATCTCTCCTATCGGGCTACCCATATCCACAATAGTGGCTTTAACTGGGTTCCATTTTTACAGAATGTAGGTCTCGTTAGTATTGCTGCAGCAAGTATGTTTACGCTCGAAACAATTTTGCACATGTCAGATACAACTCGATTTTGAGCCTTTGAGATAATTTTTATTGCAATGATCGTAAATCTGGCTATATTTGGCATTGGAAATATAAAATTGCTCAGAGGCGCTTGGCAAGTCATCCAAAAAAATAGGTAAAAACTAAAATAGGATGTACCCAAGGCTATCCATAGGCATCTTCTTGTATTTACCTTCTCATTTATCTCAGTTTCCTCCTCGTCCCTCTTCATCATCATCTATAATCTTCGTCTATTATGCTCCAACTCCTCCTCGCATCAATCGGCTTTGTCCCATGGGTGATATACATTATCCTGACGTATTACTCTACTTCATTCAGTAAAATTGATCATATCGAATCTACATCAGGCTATGGTGGATATCTGGCTGGAATTGGCCTCATCTATCTCATCTATAAGGTGACCTCTATGATGATGAGTGAGCGAAAGGTACGGTTTTCCTTCTGGCACCTTACGGGATTTTCTCTACTTCATCTCCTGATAGTCACTATCGCATATACTGCCATGCAAAAAACAACAGGATCACCATTTTTTGGTACTGGATGAGCCTCAAGTATAGTTCTCTTCAGTCATATCATGTCGCTCCTTGTTTATCCTATATTTCTTGCATTCCTCTGGAGAGCAGTCGGATATAGTGTACTAAGATGGATACCAAATTGGACAGATACAATTCTTCGTATACGAATCGGTGCTGAGTTATCAGTCGGACTTGCACTGTTCGCCACAGGACTTCTCATTCTTTGAGTATTTCATTTTTTCACACTCACGTGACTCCTCTTTCTCTGTTGAGTACTGATACTCGTATGAATTCCTGGTTGGATTGCTACATATAGAGATATCAGAAATCGGTCAGTAGAATTCGATCAGCACCGATTGGGCAATGATTCTACGTTAGATATGCTCTCACCTCGTCTTCTTACGGCTGAATTTGCTTTTATAGTTATCAGTTTCCTGATATCAGTATCACTCATCAATGCAATCCGTCCTATGCCAATCGGCTGGGATGATCTGGGAGTATATATGAATTTTCCTCGTATTATGGCGATCACAGGAACTGCTCTAGAATGATCTGGCACCTATACATGGCAGCTCATCACTGGTAGTGGTTTTCTCTGGGATCAGATTGCTGCAAATGCATTTTATGTGAATCAACTCTGAGGTATACTATCGATGATAGTGATGACGAGTTTGCTCTCTGTAATGCTAGAGCAGAAAGATCGAAAATATCTCATATCACTTCCTATACTCTTGGCTGGAATATACTATATCATGCCAATGACTATATTCCAACAAGCAAAAGATATGAAACTCGATCCTGCACTCATGATGGTGAGCGTGAGTGCATTCGGAGTGCTCTGGTATTCGCTACGAGAAAACATCGAGAAAAATAAATACTACCTACTCATAGCACTTGCTGGATTCATCGTAGGAGTAGCCTTTGGCATCAAGTTCACTACTCTGATGCTTATTATAGCTGCACTAGCACTTGTAGCATATCGTACTTTTGGGATTTTTTGATTTATATGATTCTTTTTTATTTTCATTTCTATATTCACAGGGGCCAATCTCTGGGCAAAGATGAACGTATGGATGCCTACTGAGAATATAGATCTGATCAGGAATATAGCACTCTCTTGCTGAGCAATTGGTATCATCTCTATAGTTGCATGAGTATGGCGAGAATGAGTTGATAGGTTCAAAATATGGACTATGAGTAGTCTAGTATTTATACTATGATTTGCTCTTGCGCTCTTACCATGGTTTATCAAAAATGGAATCGAGGCAAAAGTATTCACAAGTGAACAAAAATTATGAGTTATTGATTGACTTCTATGAGGATATAGTGATGGATGATTTGGTAACTACACCGCAATATACTCACCATTAGATTATAGTACTAAAAAAAAGGCTCAACAAGCATCCAGTATAACGAGTGATGGAAAATCACAAAATGAAGACTTCTCTCGATATTTTGGGCAAGAAAGTGGTCTCAACAATTATCTCAAGCTCCCTGCTAACCTCACATTCCAGAAAAATCAATCTGGCGAATTCACAGATATTACCTACATTTTCCTCGCCTTCTTGCCTGCTCTTCTCTTGTTTGTTAGAGGTAGACAATTGGGCCGATATAAATGGAGTCGTTCACTATTTCCGACTTTAGTTGCCTTGCTTTTACTCCTTTCTTTGGCGTACTATTTTGTTGGATCGACAGGGTTGTACCTCACGAATCTCTTGGGCAGTATAGTCCTACCTATAGGTTATGCATTCATTGTTTGAGGGTTACTCATGGTGATCTTGATAGCACATTTTTTCATCGAAAATGATGAAATAGGATCACGAATTCAGAATATTATAATAGCGCTAATAGTTTATTGATTTTTATTCTTGATTAGTGCTTTCGGGATTGTCTGGTATTGAGTATTTGTATACTTCCTATTTCTAGCACTCATCGGGTTTGCTTCACTCGCATTTGTATCGTACACTGACGTTGAGGATGAAGACCTCATATGAATGAAAGTCACTCTCTCTCTTTTATTTTTCTTATTTATTGTTATCTATATCATTCGTTCTGCATTCCCTCATGGATGGAATAATCTCTCTAGTGCAGGGATGAATGAATATAAGTATAATAAACTTGATCAGAACGAGAGTATATTCACCTATCGAAGTGATTATATCACTCCTATAGCAACTATGAATGTGGTCGATCCTCAGGCAGTAATCAAGCGAGCTGGTGCACTCGCGAGCAGTGTAGCAATAAGGAAAATACTGACCCCAGAGCGACTAAAGAATATGAAGGCTGCTGATCTCCATCAAGTACTTCTCTACTTCATTACTCAGATTGAGAGTGGCAAAAAAATAGACGATATAAAAAATGTAGAGAAAGATTTACAAAACATCGGTAATGAACTCTATACAAGTATACTCTCCCCAAAATGAGCTGATATAAATATGAAAGGAATTTATCGAATTGGAACCTTCATGACGTATCTGATAAATGAAAACAGGAAACGATATCTTGATGATAGTCTCATTTTTGAATTTGAGACATTCTTCTATGATCCATCTCCTGAGACGACTGTGACCCGAATGAAAAAAGTATGACTCGGCTATCTCCTGACAGACCTCAATGCCGCAACAATAGATCGTGACCCTCGTCGAGCTCTCACAACCAGATTCGAGCATCTCCTCCTCACGATGCGAGCGTCGAATCTCAATCTCGTCGATACTGATAATCTCTGTCTCCGAGTAGCAATCGGTGAATACAAGGCCTGAAAACTCAAAACAGATAATGAGTTCATCGATATAGCAGGAGTCAACTATGAGAGCTATCGTGGACCAGAGATGAAGGTCGTCTACAGAAACGAGAAGCAAACAAAATGTGCAAACTATATAGTCAATATGCTCAACACCGCTTCACAAAGTTGAGCTACCCTTCCGGATTACCTTATCCCAGTACAATCTAGCCTCACAAGTGCCAAGACTCAATCCGAACAGCAGAATGTGCTCACTCAAGCACTCGGACAGAGTTACTTTGCCCTCTTTGAGATTATAGACATACCTGTTTCTCAAGCTCAGGTAAATACAGGTACAGTTACTCCTGTGACAATCAGTAGCACCACATTTACTGGCAAGTTACGATAGTACAAAAACTCCCTATCAACTAATTGATAGGGAGTTTTTGTATAGTATGGCGGAATTGCTCTGCACGATCGAGATAGTCTCGAAATAACCCGAAGCTCGCACAACCTGGTGACATCATCAATACATCTCCCTGACATCTTTGAGCGTAGAGCCAATCGACTCCATCCTCGAGTATATCTGTAGCAAGATATGTTATATCTTCTTGCTGAGCAATATCAATGAACGCTTGCTTAGTCGCTCAGATACAAACGAGTGCTCTAACTCTTGTAGAAAAAAGTGGGGTAAGTGAAGTGAAGTTATCTCACTTGTCTGATCATCCGACGATGAGAAGGAGGTTGCGAGTGGTGCCAAATGAGCCGAGTGCAGCAGCAAGACTCTGAGAGCTTGTCGACTTTGAGTCTTCTACTATTGTTATTCATCATCTCGTTCACACTATCTCGAGCCTATGAGGGAGTCACTCTACGTCTTTGAGATACTTTCGTGTATTCTCATGAGGAATTCATATCTCATCTGCTACTATAGTACAAGCGAGGATATTCATCGCATTATGTACTCCTGAGAAATTTGTTTCAGTTAATTGATACTCTCTCTGTCCAGCAACTCAGAGATCTTCTCAATCAGTCGAATCCTGGAGAGAGGAGTCAATTGAAAAGATTCGAATATTTTCTGGTAACTGCATCATCAATCTATTCACCCTAACAAATTCGATCACTTGTTTGTTTATTATTGATCTTTTAGTTGTATGTTTCATGAGATTCATTTTGGCATCTACATATCCCTGGAGACTCGTATGCCAATTGAGATGATCAGGTTTGAGATTAGTGAATATGGAGTAGTCTGACTCATATTTCTCGATCGCATAGGCCATGAAACTCGATATTTCGACAATAATTATTCATTCTTTTTCTCATTTCTCGAGGATACCTAGTACTGTCGCAGAAAATGGAATATCAAAATTACCAGAGAGATATACCGATTTTTTGACAGAAAACTCTCTTTCGAGTATACTGTACATGATCCAAGAAGTAGTTGATTTGCCATCAGTACCCGTGACTGATATAATCTGGAAATCACGAGGCAAAAACTGGTAGGCAAAATCGAGCTCACACATCACTCGTCCGGTCGCATAGATAGGATGGGTCTCGGGAATTCACGGGGATGGTATGATGAACTCATAGTCGTCGTAGCTATTCGGTGGAGTCTCGTCATCGCAGATCTCATAGGAGATATTTTGTCTCAGACAGAGTGCCATGACGGCAGATCCAACCTTTCATGTTCAGAATATAAGATACATAATATCTATTATATATTTTTTTGATAAATATCAATATGACAAAATTAGATTCTCCATTACATGCTAGTCCTTTCCCTGAAAAATTCCACGAAAAAACATCCGATTTAGTTATTCGACAGTATTCAAGAGCAGCAATGACTGCTATAAGTAAAAATAATACTATAGATGGAGTCAGTAAGTCTCTTTGACATAATCCAAATGATTGGTATTGAATACCAAAATTAGATACAGTCTCTGATATAAAAAAATGGATGCATATAGTAGGATTGATTCCGCTAGATGATGAGAGAGTGCTCTGACTAACTCTCTGACGTTGTATGGAAATGGCACGAACCTATATGCAATCAAAGGGATATTACCTCCCAACAAGTATACAAAAAGAAACCCTACGTACCATAAATGAGATAACTCAGTTCATGAGAAGTGCTAGCAAGCTTACAAAATCCCAAGATATACGATCTTATGTTATTTTACTAAAAGTGATACGAGCCTTTTATAAAAATATACTCATTATCGATGTTCAATGAGATATGATGTTCGATACTCTCACTGGTGAAATGAGAAATAAAGATAAAAAATATATCGACAGTATTATAGAATTTTTCAATAATTCTGATTTTTTTGATTATGATACAGATCGTTCAACTCGTTTTTCGAAAAAAAGTGGAATTGCAAAATGACGAACTAAGAAAAATGGAACAGATGTAGATTTTATTGCTAACTTTGATTCTAAAACTCTTGATTCTCAAGTACAAAAAACAATTAGTCAGAACTCATACGATGCGGCTGAGTCAATGAAAGATAGAAATAGAATGAGAATAGAGGTGAAAAGTCCGGTAGATATGCTAAAGATGTGACTCGTACTCGCTACATCAGGTTTATTTGGGAAATGATTATCTTGGGAGCAAAAATGACAATTCTTTACAAGCGAGTCAGCTGACTGGATCAAATTCCAAGATTCATACCTAAATACTATAGAAGATGATACAGTCAAAAAATTATTGTCCTCATTACCGACTGAGAAAATAAAATGAAATACTCCTGATAGACAAGAATTGAAATTAGTATCAAATCATCCTTCATTTGAGGTACAAATTGTACTCACAGGTAGTACTAATGAGAAGTGATGGAATGCAAGTCCTTTCTATAAGATGAAGGCTGATATAGATGAAGAAATAACCCTAAGACAGGGATATATAGATAAAAAAAGAATATTATACCATATAAACAGACGACTTTCTGATTTAGAAAAATATGGACTTTCATCTGATTTAGATGAAAAAAAAATATTTGATCAGTTTCTCAGTATAGAAAACAAAATAATACCACTATATCCTGAAAGTACTTCTCTGAAAAAGGATAGTAAATGAAGAAATATTGCTCCAAACCCGAAACATGCTGATTTTTTTACAAATAGAGACTTCACGGGTCGTGCTGTACAGATAAGAAGAAATAAAATACCATATAAAGTATGGCATGATAGCACTCAAAGTTTGAACTATATGAATGAAAATCAGCCTACTGTAGGAATTTTCTCCCCATCCAACTCCCAAATCTCTTCGCAGATTCCTCTCCTGGATCTATAAGATCTGGGGTTTTTTGGTTGTAGAGTTCCATCCATATACGCCCTATAGAGTCACGGATGAGCGGATAGTGAGTACATCCGAGAACAAGTGCCTCTATATCTAGTGAGAACTGAGATAAATAATCTCTGAGCAATATATCGATTTCAGGTCACTCTGTGATCCCCTGTTCAATCAATGGGACGAGTCCTGGAGCTGCTATCTCTTCGACGATGATACTATCATCGAGGATATGCACCCGCTCCTTATACATACGACTCCTGACTGTTGCATCAGTGGCGAGGACTCATATTCTATGATATCATCCTGCTACTACTGCCTCGGCTCACGGTACAGTCACACCGAGGATATGTCGACCTGGGAATATCTCAGTCTGGAACCAGCGAAGTGCATGTACCGATGCGGTATTGCAGGCTAGTATGACAACATCAGCTCACCTATTATGGAGTCTAGTGACTCATCTCTCTGTGAGAGCACGTATCTCATCTCAGCTCCGATGTCCATACGGAGCATTCTCACGATCCATCTCGAGTATCATCTCTATATCTGGATGCTCGCGTCGGAACGCCTCCATCACCACTTGTCCACCGAGTCATGAGTCAAAGAATCAGACAAGCATATTAGCATAAGTTAGACATTACCCTATCCTGAATCCCTACACCAATCCAGTTATAGTATCTCTGCCACTCCTCATCTGTGAAGTATGACTGATATACTATTTTTTTATTGATTTCGTAACTTCCAAAAATAGATGATATTAATCTTCGAAGATATTGAAATCGCATCTCCCCTAATTGATTCCAGTTTTGAGATCATTTCGTATTAGACTTTACGAGGTATACTATGGAGATTAGGATCTCTAGAATTGCAGGATGTATATCATCACTTGAACTAATTATTTTAGCTCTTTCGCGTATAATATTAGCTATCTCCCTCTTTAGAGTATCTGCTCATACTAGATAGTTTGGACTTCATCACGAGTCTGATTGTGGTGATACCATAATAAAAAAATCAAGAAATTACTCTCTTGATTTTATATGTTATATGATTTTTATCAACTATTTCTTGAATCCTATGAATGCTTGTGAGTTTTTTCCTATTTTTCGACCAACAGCGATGATGAGAATACGAGAGACCCACATAGCGGTGAAGAGTGAGAGAATGATACCGAGTCCGAGCATGAATCCGAATCCCTTAATCAATGAAATACCAAATATATAGAGAATAACTGCAGATGTCAATGATGTGATATGAGAATCCCATATCGCAGTCCAGGACTTCTCGAATCCGAGGGTGATTGATTGATCCATCGTCTTACCATCTCAGAGTGCCTCTCGCATACGCTCGAATATGAGGATATTGGCATCGATCGCGAGACCTATAGAGAGTATTACACCTGCTATAGAGGCAAGAGTGAGTACTACTCCTGTCATTTTCACGAGGGCGATGAGTATGAGCGTATAGGTGATGAGTGCTAGACCTGCAAGGAGTCCACTCACTCGGTAGGATACAGTGAGAAATATTATAATCACGAAAAGACCGATAGCACCAGCCATGAGAATCTGGCGAAGTGACTCTGATCAGATCTTCGCATCGATCGTACGCTCACTCGTGAGATATATCGGAGCTGGGACGATACCAGTATTGATATCGTTAGCAAGAGTCTGAGCACCCTTGATAGTGTATTCACCTGTGATAACAGCCTTACCATCTGTGATGACAGCCTGTACGGTTGGGGCCGTGAGGAGCTGTCCACCGACGAAGATCGCTATCTGCTTGCCGATGAGACGTTTGGTGAGTTCACCGAATATCTTTTTACCTTCTTCATTAAATAGGAGCTCGACCTGTGGCTGACCTACTTGAGTAAATCAGACTCCAGAATTGATAAGATATTTATCATTGAGCACTTTACCATCAGCAGTCTTGGCCGCTTGCCATGGACTCGGTCGCTGATCTATGAATATAAATGAATAATTATAGGTTGCTCCTGTCCCTACAGCATTTTTAGACTGGAGTTCGACAATCGCGTATCCAGGATTGCTCGTTGCCACTATCTCTCCACTCGCGTTCTTAGTATAGCTCTGCTCACCCTGAGCCACGAATACGGGAGTCACATATGGGAATGTAGTAATAGCCTCAATACCTGAGAATGATACTTCCTTTGGGAGTGCACCAGTTCCAGCACTGTATGCAACGTTCTCATAGCTATCTCGATATTTCTGACCTATTGTTGCAAATGGTGTCGTCTTTAACTCTACGAGTGCCTTCTCGGCAAGGGAGCGACGCTCTGCACGATCTGCCTCTGTGACTCCAGTTTTCTCCTCACGGAATTCGAGTTGGACGACTTTACCGATTGTTTCTTTTGCTTTTTTGATATCCTCTGCATTTTTGATTTTGCGTTCTGTATCCGAGAGATCAGCGTGGGCCTGAGTTGGTATCTGGACGATGATATGATTATCTGATCCGTATTTTGCTGTTTGGATGGTTGGTTCAGCGAGACCGAGAGAATTGACTCGCTTGTCTATGACAGACTTGATGCCCTCTACAATATTTTGTTCTGTATTTGTACCAGATTGTGATCTCACCGTATCGAGATCTACCTTGTAGTCGAGCTCGACACCTCCCTGGAGATCGAGACCGAGTGTATACGGCTTGTTGAGAAACGCATTGTCGACACCATATTGGTTCCATGGGACAATATAGAGTCCAGAGAGTATAATGAGAGCAACTATGATGAGGACACGATGTGTGATATTCATTGTAGGTGTGGAGTGAGAGTATAATATGCTACTTTGAGCAAGATTATAGAAAAAGTTTTGCTTTTTGCAAGGCGACTTTTTGCAAATATATATAATGTATGATACAATCTAACTACATTTATTGTTCTATCTATACCGAATATGCCACACTCACTCGTCGAATCAGCAAAGATATACACGCAAGATCTCCTCGCAGTCTGTCGCGACTATCCCTACCACAATCCAGCTCACAGCCTCAGTGTACTCGATCGAGCGACCTATATCGCCCTCGCCGAGGATATAGACAATATTGATCTAGAGGACCTACAGATCGCGAGCCTATTCCACGATACAGGATTCACAGAGCAATATGAGAAAAATGAACATGTCGGGGCGAGGATAGCTCGTAAATGGCTCGAAGAGAATTGACATCCCTATGAACGAATATCGAAAATCGAGAAGATCATCATGGCGACGGTACTATTTTCTACTCCTCATACGCATCTCGAGAGTATCATACAAGATGCAGATCTAGATAATATCGGTACTAAGTCAGAATTCATATATTCACAACGATATCTCAATGAGCTGCGAAGTGTTGGTGGTAAAGATATATCCGAGTGTGCCTATTGGCAATTCGTTTATAAGCTCCTGACCAAGTATAAATTCCATACTGATACAGCCAAATCTGAGCGACACGAGCAACAGATCCGTGATGTCGAACACATGGAGAAGTATCTCACGATGATCGGTTGCGAGATCCCACATGTCGAGCCTGACAGTATGCATGAGGTATAGAATATAAAAACTCCCCATTTTTGAGGAGTTTATATATACTATACTCTTTGATTTAAGTCGCTCAACTCATTTCTGGTTTATTTATAGGAAGGACAGAATGGTAGTTCATTTTGAAAATTGTAGTTTCTTTCATACTGATTATCTGAGTTTACTTACTTGGACAGTATACCCAAAAGCTACCCAAACTGATATATTTGGTGAGTATGGATATACGAAAATATCGTTTATGCTCCTATTTGTATTTACTTAATTCAAATATTGTTGAGTGAACCGAGAAGTCCAAATTGTTGCAATAACCAAATTATGACAACTATAATAACCACAATACGAATGATATTTTTTATTTGTGCATCCATGGGAATATATCTTTCCATCAAATAAAGGAGGATTCCTACTACGATGAGCGTGAGAACAAGAGAAATTAACATAATATAGGGGGTTAGAAGTGATATTAAAATGAAGTGATATTAAGCAGTATACATGTGGATAGTATCTTTGCATGGATTATTTTAGAATCCCTGAAATCGAATCATCACCTTAAAACATATTGAAAAAAGATAGAAAATATGAAACAAATTCATTTTACATTATTTTTGCAGATTACAATACTTTTTTGAGTAATTGATCCTTATTTGGTTAAATATGTCTTTTTTGACTTTTTGTTTAGTTTTCATAGTATTATCGAGTTCTAGATTTCTATAATTCTCACACTATATGATCACTCACGACATGATCGAGCGGATCACTCCCCTCTCTGATCGAGTCCTACTCCGCCCCATCGACGCAGACAAGGTGACTGCCTCAGGCATCATCATCCCAGATTCTGCGAACAAAGAGCGACCATCACTCTATGAGGTAATCACAGTATGACCAGGCAAGACTGACAAAGATGGCACTCTACAAAAAATCGACCTCCAAAAAGGAGATCGAGTAATATCAGGACAGTATTCCTGAGATGATGTAAAAGTGGGAGATACGACCTACAAGCTTGTTTGAACTGATTATATACTGGCGAAAATTAGTTCATAATAACTCTTACTCCCTTTGTTACTTCCCTAACTCTAGAAGTTTGTAAGTAAACAAATTTAAATTGTTCAGGTGAAAATTTCTATCGAAGTAAGATCATATATCATCTTTGATTTATATTTTATATTGATAAACTGATGTGTAACCACATTTATACAAATTCCAAAAATCTTCTCTTTGCTATTTTGGTAGTAAAATTATTACATAATAAACTCTTTTTTTAGCATTTCTTGGTAATATTTTTTTCCTCTTAATACATAAGCTAGAATGAAATATAGAAGACTCTGGATTTTATCCAGCCATAATTGTAATTTCTATAAATTATAAAAATACTTTCTTACTTTAACTATAAAAATACTTATGTCAAAACAAATTCACTTCGGTGACGAGGCTCGCCTCCAGATGTTCATCGGTATGGAAAAGGTCGCTAAGGTCGTATCTGCGACCATCGGACCAAAATGACGCAATGTCATATTCAGCAAAGGATATGGTGCGCCACAGGTGACCAACGATGGTGTCACGATCGCTCGCGAGATCGAGCTCGAGGACAAGATCGAGAACATGGGAGCCGAGCTCATCAAAGAAGCTGCGAGCCGTACCAACGATGCTGCGGGTGATGGGACATCGACAGCGACGCTCCTCACCTATGCAATGGTGAAGGAGGGGTTGCGTGAGATCCGCTCTGGGATAAATGCTATCGAGCTGAAGAACGGTATGAAAAAAGCAGGATCCCTCGTCATCGCCGAACTGGCGAGGATGTCTACACCACTTAATACAAGCGAAGAGATCGAGCAAGTCGCGACGATCTCGGCTCAAGATGTCGAAGTGGGAAAAATAATTGCCGATGCAATGGAAAAAGTCGGTAAGGATGGGGTGATTACAGTGGAAGAGGGGCGGACATTTGGCCTAGAGGTCGAAGTGACTGAAGGTATGCAGTTCGATAATGGCTATATCTCGCCATACATGATCACCGATGGTGAGAAGATGGAGGCTCGCATCAGTGATGCTCATATTCTCATTACAGATAAGAAGATCTCATCACTCAAGGATATCCTCGGAGTCCTCGAGTCACTCGCGAGCAGTGGATCACGCGAACTCGTCATCATCGCGGATGATATCGATGGTGAGGCTCTCACGGGCATCATCCTGAACAAGCTCAAGTGAGTTCTGACGGTTCTCGGGATCAAGGCTCCAGGATTCGGCGATAAGAAGCGTGAGATGCTCAGGGATCTCGCCATCCTCACGGGTGCGACGCTCATCACGGATCAGACAGGATACAAGCTCGAGAACGCCCATATAGAGCATCTCGGTCGTGCGAAGGCGGTAATCTCGACCAAAGACTCGACAACAATTATCTCAGGCGGTGGCGACTCACACCTCATAGAGGCACGAGTACGTGAACTCGGAGCTGAGCTCGACGCTTCGAAATCTAACTACGATAGAGAAAAACTCGCAGAACGCATCGCGAAACTCGCAGGAGGGATAGCCGTGATCAAGGTCGGAGCCGCCTCAGAAGTCGAGATGCGAGAGAAAAAACTTCGAATCGAAGATGCACTCAATGCAACCAAGGCCGCTGTCGATGAAGGGATCGTCGCAGGTGGTGGAGTCGCACTCTTGAAAGCTGGTCGAGTATTGGAAACAACCTCTTTCTCAAAAGAAGAGAAGGTCGGAGCCGATATCGTCATGCGAGCTCTCTCCTACCCAGTACGTCAGATCGCTGACAATGCAGGTAAGGAATGAGCAGTGATCGCATCAGAAGTGATGAAAAATCTAGATCCACACTACTGATATGATGCAGCTCGTGACGAATACAAGGATCTCGTGAAAGCAGGTATCATCGACCCAACCAAGGTGGCTCGGTCAGCTCTCGAGAATGCAATCTCTATTGCTGGGATGTTTCTCACGACTGAGGCCCTCATCGTCGATACTCCAGGAGAGAAAAAAGAACCAATGATGCCACCAGGCTGATGAATGTACTCATAATTATAAAAAACTCCATAACGTATATTCGATATGGAGTTTTTTTATGTTATTTTTTGCTATTTTCGATAATTCGTCTACGGATCTCTTCCTTCATCACAGCACTATGAGCCGACTGCTGGAGTAGTGTCAAGAAGTCATCCTTGAGAAATAACTGCAGCTCAGCGTCCTCTACAACTTCGATAGTAGCATTGTGAGGCTCATCTGTTATGAGTGCCATCTCCCCAAAAAATCAACCTTCACTCAGTACTGCAATCTCTTTTGATCAGTTATGTACACTTACTTTTCCAGAATTGATATAGTAGGCACAGCCATTTGATACCTCACCTTTTTGTATCACTATTTCTCATTTTTTCCTATACTGAGTCTGACTCATCATTAGAAAAAAAGCGATCACTTCTTTTGAGAAACCATCAAATATGTAAAGACTTTCGATATTTTGAGACATAATTTCTATATAAATATAAAACTAGTATAGCATATCTAAGTGAAAATCGCAAATTTTTTACTGCCAATTGAAAACGAGCGTATCTCACTTGGCAGATAATGTAAGGTGGTTTTTCTTTCTTCCTGCTGTGATCATCATATCCGCGATGATATCCTCGATCTTATCCTGGATATATCGTCTGACTGGACGAGCTCCGTATTCAGGATTGTATGTTGATTTGAGTATGGCATTCACAGCCCTTGTATCATAGATACAAGTAACTCCGATATTGTTGAGTCGTGATAGGAGCTCATCGAGCTGGAGAATTACTATATTTTTGAGTACTTTTTTATCGAGAGGCGAGAATACGATAGTTTTATCGATGCGGTTAAGGAACTCTGGTGCAAAAAAATCTGGAAGCTGCTTGAGAACTTTTTCTTTGATATCAGTATAATCCGCAATTATTTTTTCTTCTTCTTTTTCTCCTGTTGAGAAACCTATCTGTGCTGCTTTTTCATTGAACTCATCTGATCCAATATTGGAGGTCATTATGATAATCGTATTCTTGAAGTTGATAGATCGCCCCTTGCCATCAGTCACAGATCAGTCTTCGAGTATCTGAAGGAGGAGATTATATACATCTGCATTTCCCTTCTCAATCTCATCGAGAAGAACTATAGAGTATGGTTTTCGCCTGACCTTCTCAGTGAGCATACCACCTTCTTCATAGCCAATATAGCCTGCCGTTGTTCCGATGAGTTTCGAAGCACTCGACTTGTCCTGGAACTCGCTCATATCGATTTTTATGAGAGCTTTGGTATCTGAGAAGAACTCCTCGGCAAGTACCTTCACGAGTTCTGTTTTACCGACTCCTGTAGGACCAAGGAAGAGGAATGATCCTATCGGGCGATTGGGATTTGAAATACCAACTGATGATCTCTTGAGAGAGCTTGTGATAGCATTGATCGCATCTGATTGTCCGAGGATTCTTTTTTTCAGAGATGCATCGAGAGATCTGAGACGAGACATATCTTCTTTCTCGAGATTCTTGAGTGGTACGCCACTGACCTGATGGATCACACGCTGTATATCTGATCCAGTAATATGGAGTCTATCTTTGCGAGGAATAGTTCTCTTTTTTTTCTTCTCATCTATTTCGATATTGATCGCTTCGATCATTTTTCTTTTTTTGAGCGCTTTTTGGTATTGCTGAGACATAAGGAGTTCAGCCATTTCTTTTTCTATTCATTGTGTTTTTTCTTTTAGCTTGCTAACTTCACTCGTATCGAAGTTGTATGTCATACTCTTGGTACTACATGCCTCATCGATGAGGTCTATCGCCTTATCTGGAAGGAACCTATCAGTGATATATCGAGTCGAAAGCTCAACAGCATCAGTGATGGCATCATCATCGATGATGAGATTGTGGAACTCTTCGAAACTGGATCTCAGGCCAGTGATGATAAGATTCGAGACCTCCTTGGTTGGTTCTGCTACATCGATCTTCTGGAAACGGCGCTCGAGGGCTGAGTCTTTTTCGATATATTTCTGATATTCAGTGAGAGTCGTAGCACCAATAAGACATATCTTACCCCTTGCCATAGCCGGTTTCAATATATTCGCAGCGTCGAGTGAGCCCTCTCCAGAACCTGCACCAATAATAGTATGGATCTCATCTATAAATATGATCACCTCGTTCTCGAGCCGAGATGCTTCATCGATGACGAGCTTGATCCGCTGTTCAAACTCGCCCCGATACTTGGTTCCTGCGACCATCTGAGAGAGGTTGAGTGAGATGATACGCTTGTTTTGCATAGCAAATGGAACTGTTCCTTCGACAATACGACGAGCAAGTCCCTCAACAACAGCGGTCTTACCAACTCATGGATCTCCTACAAGACAAGGATTATTTTTGGTTTTGCGATTGAGAATCGAGATGAGGCGATCGATCTCGGTATCTCGACCGAATATTGGATCAATTTTTTTATTTCTCGCTTCAAGCGTGAGATCGGTACCAAAAAAATCAAGTGCTGGTGTCATGGATTCTTTTTTATCTTGAGGAGTATTTTGATCAAATGGCGCTCATTTTTTACTTTCGGAGTTTCATTTGTTTTCATCCTTATTATCATTTTTGGAGTTACCGAAAGTATCTTCGATCAGATGCATCAGATCATCAATCGGTCCAAACATACCTCCATTCTCTAGGCTCGCTCATCCCGCTCATGCAATGAGTGTATTGATTTCGATTATTTCTATCTCTAGGATCTTGGCGTCAATACCTATGAAATCCAGAATCTGTATGAACCATTTATCTCAATCAGATTGCAACATTGCCAGAAGAAAATCCTCGAGTCCTGCTTGACCCTTCTGGAACTTGGCAGCTACACGCATCGAATCAACTATAACTTTCTTAAGTCGTGGAGATATACCACTATACTCACCACCCCTATTGCCACCTTCGAGGAGAAATGGAGGTCGTGAGAAGAGATCTATCAAAATAGTATCATTGATTCCAAAACTCCCAAATAGATCATAAATATTCCCATTTTGGATCTTGGCTGCCTGTATGAGAACATCCTCAGGGAGTATTTCTCTATAACCAAATTTTTTGGCTCGTTGTTCGGCTGCGAGCATGATGTTGCGATATTCTTCGGTAAACTGATTGAGCATAAAAATATTTGTAAATTTCGTGTGAAGATTATAGAAAAAAAAGAAAAAATCAACTGTATCTATTGGCTTATTATAGCAGTATATAAGCAAAAGTGAAACAATTTTTCCTTGCGAAATATCTGAAATAATGAGATAGTATAATTTACTTTTGTACTGAGATGACTACACTGTATATGCTATACTTCTCAATCAACTGTCTCTCATGCAAAAAATACTTCTCATAGAAGATGATACTGGAATAATAACTCCACTATCACTCTACATCGAACAGTCTGGTTATACTATTGTTGTATGTCAGAGTGGTGCGACAGCACTTGAGCTCTTCACAACAGAGAAACCGACTCTCGTAGTCCTCGATATCAATCTACCAGGTAAAAATGGTATAGAAATCTGTGAAGAAATCAGAGCGATCTCAGAGACACCTATAATAATACTATCAGC
Organism: Candidatus Altimarinota bacterium; assembly: GCA_014377245.1. GTDB lineage: Bacteria > Patescibacteriota > Gracilibacteria > BD1-5 > UBA2023 > JABFSX01. Next base: position 13,922 of record JACMPX010000033.1, on the reverse strand, counting down.
TCGCGAGAGTGAAGATGATAAGGTGATGCTCCTCGGTCTCTGAGCCGATGACTATGTATCCAAACCATTTTCGCCTCGAGAACTGATGGCTCGTATAGCTACAATCCTCAAGCGAATTGAGAGTCGCAAAAAAATAAAAATAAGCAAAATACTCACTCTTGGTAATATAACAATAGATGTAAAAAATTTCACTGTGGAGATTGCTGGTATAGGTATAAAACTCACAAAAACAGAGTTCGCAATACTAGAATATTTCGCCAAAAATATAGACAGCGTTATCAAGAGAGAATCACTCATGAAGGATATCATCGGATATGATAACTACGTCTACGATCGAACGATCGATACTCACGTCAAAAATCTCAGAAAAAAAATCGGTAACAGTGTAGAGATCGAGACTATCCGAGGTATCGGTTATCGGATCCATATTGTTTAATATACCATTTATTGATATATAACTGTATATTTTTATATTTAATATACTTTTATTTGCAAGTCTCATCCATTCGGATAGAATGCAGGATATTTTTTATATATACAATATGCTCTCTCTATGCTGACCTCAGGATCTATCTGGTATAGTAGATATCTCAGGATCCAAGAACGCTGCACTACCATTGATTGCTTGTGGATTATTTTTCGAACAATTTACTCTGCACAATGTTCCTCGTATTGGTGATGTGATGACATTTCTCGAAATTATATCATCACTCGGCGTAGATGTCAGCTTTATCGGCAATACGCTAACGCTCGATACTACGAATATGAGCATTGAGAATCTAGATACGGAGCTCGTGAAAAAAATCCGAGTTGGAATATTTCTCTTTCCTGCACTTCTCAAACGATTTCATACTCTCACTCTGCCTTTCCCTTGAGGATGCAATATCGGGAAACGTCCTATCGATGAGCATATACGAGGATTTGAAGCATTCGGATACATCAATGAATGATCTGATGATATGTTACAATTTTCGGGCAATTATAATACCAATGATGTACGAATATCAGCAGGATTCGCAGTGACAGCTACTGAGAATATGCTCATGATTGCAGCGTTCCGATCTGGACGAACTACTATAGAACTCGCTGCTATAGAGCCACACGTGATGAATCTCGTAGAGTTCCTCAGATCTCTCGATATAGTGATCACTGTGTCTCATGATCATATGATGATCATCGATGGTATCAAATATCCACCCAAGCGAGCAGAGACAAGTGTGATACATGATTATATCGAAAGTGGCACATTCCTCGTACTGGGTGCACTCACAGCTATGCCAAGTGTAGAGATCAAAAATGCGAGAATCAATGATCTAAGATTTTTTCTCTCTAAATGTCGAGAAGCGGGTGTCAGATTCGACCTCAATGAACAAACTGACACAATCACGGTATATAACTCTCGATCATCTCTGCGTGCTGTGAACTTCCAGACTAATATTTATCCAGGTTTTCCAACTGATCTGCAGTCCCCATTTTCACTTCTACTCACACAAGCCGAGTGAGTATCAAGAGTACATGAGGTACTATTCGAGTGACGACTCAATTGGTTAGTCGAGATCGAGAAGATGAAGTGACACATCGCTATCATGAACCCTCATGAGGCTCTCATATTCGGGAAAACACATCTCAAATGATCTACTGTGTCATCATGGGATCTCAGAGCTGGAGTGACGATGATCCTCGCTGGGATGATCGCGAGAGGTGAGACTACGATAACTAATGTAGAGTATATAGACCGTGGATATGAGGGTATACTCGGTAAGATAGCGAAGCTTGGCGGAAAGATCGAAGTAATATAAGAACAACTCTATGTGATACTGAGACTATACTCCATCAGGAGGGTAACACCATAAAAAGTCACTCACAAAAGCACAGATGAAAAAACTCCAACAGATATATAAAGCTGCTGGAGTCATATACGAATCAGTCAAAAATATCGAAGAAAAAGAACAAAAGGCGGTGCAGAGTGAGGCGGAGAAAAAATTGAAATTATTCTTTTAAGCCAGCCATACTCAGGAGATCCGTCTTTTGTATTTGTGTAAGAGTCTTGGCATCTCCAATAACCTTTCATAGAGAGACCCCTCAGATATCAGTTTTTTCCAAACAATTCTTTCCTGGCATACGTTTTCAGTTTATTATCTGTCTAATACTACCATATACATTATTTTGTACTTCTATCATTAGAGAGTCTTTATACTGCTTTGGTAGATAATCATCGGTATTTGACATGATGACTGATATAGATGATGCCTCTGCATCCAATATTCCTATACACTTATGTTCGAAATACCACCGAATAGTGTGGATTCTGATATTTTGTATTGCTATTTGCTTTTGCTCTTCTGTGGAGATTTTAGTACAACTAGTTCATAAAAAAATATTCGTTGCTAGCATTGCTATACTGAGTATTTTAGATGTATTATAATTTTTCATATACATATGATAATCATAAAAATATATTGTCAAGTACATTTTCTATTTTCTGATGTTCTCTATATATTTCGAACTCGATAGAGCAACGAGTAATGAAATAGCTAATACTACAATACTAAATATGACCCACTCTATAAATGATGTCGAAACATAGTGAAATACTGTTGTGAGCAGTATAGTGATAATGAGTCCATGCCAGAGGTAGAGGCTATATGAGATACCAGCTAGCCAGATAAAGAGTCGATTATCTATGAAAACACCTACATATCTCGAATATATAAGAGAAAATACCAAAATCGCAAATAGTCCTGGTATAATTGGAAATCGATATGGGCTCATTGGATAGGAATATGCGAGGTCGCTTGCTCACCGGATGATCCATAGGTAGGCACAAATAGACACTATCGAAACAAAAAAAATAAAATCCCATATTAGGCTCTTGGATAAATCACGATACCGTGTTACAATCCCACCTATGATGATTCCCATGATAGAGTACAGTGCGAATATAAATGGGCTATAATAAGGAAACCAGACACTCACAATTCCCTGTCATGGTATCCATGGGAGCGATATCCATATAGCATGAAAAATAAAAAATATAAAAATATAGGCAATTATTGAACTATATATGTATTTTTTATTTATTCGAGTCAATCATATCATCATGAGAATGGTGAATATATACCCAATCATATCGTACCCAATGAACCAGAGTGGTCCATTCACAGTACTTGGGAAAAAGGTAGTAGGAGAAGCCCAATTCATAAATGTGAATCCAGAAAAGAGTGACCACAAATTTATTACCGAAAAACCGGAAATATACATACTCCAAATGAATGAAACAATCAAGACGGTGTAGTATACTGGAGCTATGCGCCACCAACGATCTATTATCACCTTTCGAGTATCGGGTTTCTTTTTACCATAGATAATATGATCCCAATATCCGAGAGAACGCAACAATCCCGTGAGAATAAAAAATACTGCGACAACAACTGGGAGCATATTGATAAACTGATAGAGTGCCCAATCCCAATCTGCAAGTGCAGTAACAGGTCTGATCTGTTGGAGATGATAGACTATGATGATAAGTGCAATGATGCCACGAAGTCCTGTGATTCAGTTGATTTTTTGCATATTCTGATTGTATAGGAATAGAACAATTTACCTAATTTGCTCGACTTATTGATATTTTTTCATAGAATTCAAACGAATATAATACTATATAATGACTCCTTTTGCTGATATCCTCGCATCACTCAATGCTCGCCAAAGAGAAGCCGTAGAAACCATATACTGACCAGTCCTCGTGATTGCAGGACCTGGTAGTGGTAAGACGCAGATCCTCGGAGCCCGTATAGCTAATATCCTCACCAAGACTGACTATCTCCCATCAAACATACTCTGCCTCACATTCACAGACAATGCAGCTCGCAACATGCGTGATCGTCTCGCCCATATGATCGGACAGGATGCGTATCGAGTGGCGATCCACACATTTCATAGTTTTGGTAATGAAATACTTGCTCGCTATCGATATTTATTTCGTGAATATAGCGACTCAGGTACAATAGATACCGTAACAGCATCTCGAATCCTCGATGAGATACTCGCACCTCTCGCCTGGAACGATCCATACAAGCCTGGAATGCGAGCCGGAGAAACTATCCAGGATATCCTCGGTCGTATCGGAGATATGAAGAAGTGAGGCATCACCCCAATACTCTACCGCATGATCCTCGAGATGAACCAACGAACGATCGAGTCACTTGCCCCTATCCTAGAGGAGTATTTTAGACTAATAGACGAACTCGGACAAAAAAAAGATGAAAAAATCCAGAAGATCGCCATATTCCATAAAATGACAGAAATAATTCAACAAATGTCCGAAAATGAGAATATTGGATGATATGATACCTTACTACGAACTATACAAATCTGACTCGATGAAGCCTGGGCAGAGTATGATAACGATGCAAGTACCAAGTTCCTCACAGCTTGGAAAGATAGCTGGACAGCTAAGAATTACCAGTGAGAACGCATCTGGAAGGAAAGAGAAAAACTCAAAAAACAACTCTCTCTCGCAAACATATATGAGACGTATCAATCAAGACTCGAGTCAGAGTGACTCGTGGACTTCTCTGATATGATACTCAGAGCTATCGAGCTCGTAGAACGAGATCCGATGATCCAAGCGAATCTCGCAGAGCAATACCAATTTATCCTAATAGATGAGTTCCAGGATACCAACGAGGCACAGATGAGACTCGTCAACTCGATACTCTCGGTAGACACTGGTAACCCAAATATATTCGCTGTTGGTGATGATGATCAGTCTATCTACAAGTTCCAGTGAGCAAATGTGAAGAATATCCGAGATTTCCATGACAAATACAATGATACGAAGCTGATAATACTGGATACCAACTATCGATCTACGAGTGATATCATCTTTTCATCTCGTGCAGTTATAGTATCAGAACAGTCCAATATATCGACTATATTCCCATGAACTATCAAAGAATTCCACTCGTATATTGGACAATGAGAATGAGTACTACAATGTAAATATGACACTGAACTCCATGAGTTAAGCGCTATTGTGTCTGATATAGAGAAGAAGATTGCGTTAGGGATACAATCCCAGGATATCGCAATAATAGTGAAGAAAAATAAATCACTCGAGATATTCGCAAAGTGACTCCTATCAGTCGGTATCTCTGTCAGTATGAGTAAATCTGAGTCTATCTGGGAAGATGAGATCATCGTGCTTATCTTGAATATACTCAAGTACCTTAACTCACTCAACACGAATCAAGAGCTGAAGGAAGTACTCGTAGATATTATCTCTCATCCTTGTTGGAATATTCCTCGTCTCATGCTCTGGCAGATATCGCGAGACATCTATCACTGACGCAAAACTGAAAACAAGAGTTGGATAGAACAATTATCACACCATGAAACGCCTGAGATCCGAGATCTCGGATACTTCCTAAAGGAGCTCTCGAATATGAGTAAATATACTAGACTTGAGGATCTCATCGATGCGATTACAGGTGCATCATCACTCAAGCTCCCTGATGAATACAATGAAGATAGCAAGTCGAATCCGATACAGATATCGATGCTCTGATGAGAGAAAAAAGATTTCACTTCACCTCTTTATACTCACTTTTTCGGACAATTATCGAATAATAATAGTACAATATCAAAGCTATATCAACTCAAAGCAAGATCTCTCGCCAATATAGCAAAGCTGATAAATGAGATCCGAAACTATAAGAAACAAAAACCACTCCTTATGCTCGCGGATGCTACTTTGCTTATCTCTATGATCGAGAAGTATGATATCCGCATCGAGACATCGCATCTCATCGGCAATGAGCATGCTGCGGTCAATCTCATAACCGTCCACAAGGCGAAGTGACTCGAGTGGGATCATGTATATGTGCCTTTTCTCACCAAGCGTGAATACAAGCTCGGAAAGATCTCTGGAGCTACATTGCCAAAAAATCTCCCTCTCGAAGCCGATAAGGATGATGATGCGGATATCGAAAGGCTTGTCTACACAGGATATACACGAGCTCGAAAAACTCTGACCGTGAGCTATTCAACTATGAGTATGGATGAGAGAACCAATGAGCCCCTCTCGTGTATTGGGCCTGAACAGAGTGAATGGATCGAAAAAACAGATATCACTTCACTGAGTCTTGCCACAAATCTAGAAAATGCGAGTCAATCACTCTGGAATCTACCATATGATACTCAGGAAGAGACATTTCTTAGAGATCGTATAGAGAAACAGTTCATCATGAGTGCGACTGCTCTCCAGAACTTCCTCGATATCACGAGTGGCGGTCCGACTCACTTCGTAGCTAATAATATCCTCAGATTCCCCGGAGCCAAGAATATAGCAGGATCATACGGTTCTGCGATGCACAAGGCTCTAGAAGACTTTTTCACCGATTACAAGAATAATAATGCCTATAAAAAAGAAATCCTCTATACATCATTTGAGGCAAGTCTAAAAAAAGAGGGGTTTGATCCTGCAATCGAGAATACTTGGCTCTCCAAGTGACGGGAAAATCTCGAAGCACTCTACTCTGAACTCGTCTGAAAGAAGTATGGAAAAATAGACTTGGAAAAAGACTTTCGAAGTGAGTGAGGTGGAGTATGGCTAGGTGATATACAACTCACTGGTAAGATAGATCGTATCGAAACACTTAGCGATGATATACTCATTATCACTGATTACAAGACGGGTGGCGGATTTGATAGCTTTGATGGTAAGTGAGCCGACTATGCGAAAGTAAAGCAATGGAAATATAGACTCCAACTTGCTTTTTATGCAGTCTTGTTCGAGTTCTCGCCCCGCTATAGGGCATTCCCTCGTCGGCAATTCGAGCTCTTTTTTATAGAAAAAAATCACGACGAAGATAGGTTTCATCGAGTGACAGAGTATATTCACGAAGGAGAGATCGAGCGGACGAAATCCCTTATCAGAGTCGTGACAGATTGTATTCGTACACTCAATTTTCCTGATATCAGCAAGTATCCAACTACTATCGATGGGATCAGGTTATTTGAGGAGGATCTTTTAAATTGACAAATTTAATTAATAAAATATAAATATAAATATATTAAATATTAATTTACAATATTCTTATTATGCAACACATTCGAAATAAATATATCTCCTGTGATGCATTTTATGATATATCAGGAGAAGATAAACAAGACTGAGCAATACATTTCACTACTACTCAAAAATCTATACATGATATCATGCTCAATGTAAAAGCTAATATTTCTTATGATCTTATAGATTTTATGAGACTATTTTTTCTCATTCCTAGAGAAGAACTCATAGCAGTTATTGATCCAAATATTTTGGTAGCACAACAAAATATTAATGATGCCTGCAATCTATTCTATCATAGAATAGATGAAAAATGGTCAGATATCATGAGAGAAAAAAATAATGCTCCTCGAAAAAGAATGAATAATTGATTATTATATGAAGATGTATTTCGCTGATTACAGCAATACCAAAAGTATATTTTTAGCCAAAAAAAGTGAAGAATCGAGGATAATTTACCCAGATCATCTAAATTTAGCTTAAAAAATTCTCAACTTCTTTCAGTTGCTCTAAGATATATACGAGAAAATTGGCCTATCTTTCGTGATTGCCTCCTTGAATTAACAGATCCATATTATACTCAGAATATAGATTCCTTCTGATCATCTACTTCTTCCAATTCTGAAATATTGCCCACCATACGAGTCACCATATAGCACCTGAGAGGTGTCCTACGAGAGATATCCCAGGGATGAGACCGATACCGATATTGATCGCGAGCATAGCGAAAATCTGAGGTGCCATCGGATGATGAGTCGTATAGAGATCGAGCCAAAGATAGGATAGTATGGCCATACAGAATCCAGAAATACCAATAGTCAGACTCTGTGGAGTAAATATCAAGAGTGCAATGGCTACGAATAGAGTAGACGTGATGAATAACCAGGTATAACGGTCTCATGACATGCGTGCTTCTACATCTGGTCATGCTATATAGAGGAAATAACTATTGGCGAGGAGATGGAGTATACCACCATGGAAAAATTGAAATAACATAACTTGTACTAATAGTGAGAGATAGTCGCCAGACCTATAGTATTGCGAGTTCATACCATATCGGCCGATGAGCTCAGGGAATATGAATCCGAGGCTGGTAATAATCAGACATATCAGTATCAGAAGATGTGAGAGCGACCGCTGAGGGAAAAATGGAATCATAAAAAAATCTCAAGAATATATACTTGAGATTTTATGATTATTTTTTAATTTAGCAATTATTTTCGGAGATCGAGCTTGCCTATGAGTTCATTGTAACGAGCTTCATCTTTTCGCTTGAGATAGTCGAGGAGTTTACGTCGTTTTGCTACCATCATTACAATACCGCGACGAGAGTGATTATCTTGCTTATGGATTTCGAGATGATTCTTGAGTGATTCGATACGAGATGTGAGTATAGCAACTTGGACTTCTGGCGAACCAGTATCACCTTTTTTTGTTGCGAATTGCTCCATGAGAGCTTTTTTTTCTGAGTGTTCCATAGTATGTGGAGAAAAGTATCTGAGAATAAATTGTGCCAGACCCGCAGATACACGAGTAGAGACAGATGAAGTATAGAGAAAATGAGGCGAAAAGCAAAAGATTTTAATTTTAGATATGAGAATTTGCTTCATGCCCAAACATTATGATACAGTATCATGGTATAATCTCTAATCTCACTTTATGATCACTCATCTGCACCATGGCTACCATCATACAAAAAAACATTTGCACTATTTTCATATCAAACACAATGTTCGAGCCTTCACCATTTGACTCCTAATTGTCTTAGCTGTTCAGATTCATTTATTCTACTATCTTGGAATAATGCCAATACAGACGATGAACCCTGAAATAGCGCTTACTGGAGGATGAAGTATTATGAATACAATTCAATTGATGATTACTAATATGATTTGATTATAGTATCTGTCTTAGTGCTGTAATATTGAACGCATAGTCCATCATCGTCGAACCAAGGATACCAAGATATCCTGTATATCCATTAATTTCAATTTTTTTGACTATCATCGTACTTGACTCGAGTTCAGGAATGACACTCTCTTCTCCTATAAATGCTGATACGCGAGTCGATATATCAAGCGATTCAAGAAAATCGATGAACTGATACTTGTTCTCCAGACACTTGATAACCTGGTACATCTCCTCACCCAGTGCTCCATGGTGACGCTCAAGATAATTCGATAGTCCAAGATAATAGGAGGTGCCAAGTGAGGGAATACAGGCAAAAGTAATCTCTCATGTTATCTTAGTCAGTCGTGCCACCAGTCCATAGAGAGTATCATCTATTCGGTTTTGTTCGATTTTGTCATCATATTGTTGCTCGGCCTCAATAAATACTGCTGGCATCGTCTCCATCAGATAGTCAACAAAAACCCGTAGTCCCCTATTGGTTGGCAGTCTCCCTGCTGAGTTATATGGTTGGAATATGAGTCACATATCCTCGAGTGATGCCATATCATTACGGACTGTAGCACTCGAAACCTGGAGATCATATTTGGAGAGGAGATTTTTAGATCACATGACTTCACCAGTCTTGAGATACTCCTCTATGATATGCTTGAGTACTTGTACTTTTCGGTTTTGGATTTTGGACATATTACTCTGTGATCTTACCGCGAAATATCGATCCCTTGCGACTCATGAGTTGTGCTCGATCTCCTGACTTGACTCCATCGATCTCGATTATATAGTCGATCCCGTCAAGGACTACTTTATAGTCTTCTCAGACTTTTTTGACCTTGCGAGTTTCTCCGAGATAGGTGTCGAGTCACTGTGCTTGCTCGACAATATTCGATATGAGAATTTTCGGGAGGTAGTATGAGGTGAGGAGCGTGATCAGTGCGAATATGACACCTTGAGAGATCGTGAGACCTGTGAATCCACTATACCAGACGTAGAGTGCTGTGATGAACCCTGCGAGTGATATAGCAAGACCATAGAATGTAACGGTGATCATCTCTATAATGAGGAATCCAATACCTATACCGATCCAGAAAAGTACAAGTGAAGTCATAGTAGAGAGATTATAAATTATAATTATAGGCTATATGTTTCTTTTTAGTCATCCTGAGGTTTTTAGAGATCAGGATATAGATTCCTTGCTGAGGTACCACGCAATGACAGATATATATTGGATTATTTGCCTCCACCGAATATCTTCGAAACTCCAGCAAGAATATCTGAATCGAGGATGAACTTGGTATTATTCCCGAGTGCTACTTGGATAGTCTGGAGTTGAGCCTTGACGACTGCGTTGCCCGTGAAAAACTGCTGAGCGGCAACTGCATCGAGTTCAAGTGCCTTCGCATTTGCCTCTGCAATAGCTACTGTTGCACTTGCTTCTCCTTGAGCCTGGAGGATTTGCGATTCTCTTTGTCATTCAGCTTTCAGAATTTGCTCTTGTTTATCTGCCTCAGCTTGTGTGATTTTTGCTACCTTATAGCCTTCAGCTGCTGTGATTTGGGCACTTTTTTCACTCTGTGCATTTTTGATCATGTTCATCATCTCTTGTACGCTCGCAGGAGGTTCGAGCTTGCGGATTTCTACACGCATTACCTTGACTCACCACTTCGCCGTCTCACGATCGAGTGATTCGAGGAGCTTGGCATTGATCATATCACGATTCGAGAGTGTATCATTGAGCTCCATAGTCCCGAGGACACTACGTAGATTGGTCTGGGCGAGTGACACAACCGCTACGAACACGTTGTTGATATCGTATGTCGCCTTGTATGGATCGGTTATCTGAGCGTAGACAATACCATCTACAGTCACAGCTACATTATCCTTGGTGATGATCTGTTGTTCTGGGACGTTGATCACCTGTTCGCGGATATCGACCTTGCGGACGGATTGCACACCAGGTATGAGGAAAAATATACCAGGACCAACGGTATCTGTATATCTCCCGAGGAATTCTCTGAGTCCGACCTCGCCCTGCGTGATCTTGCGTACGAAAAACGGTATAAGTACTGCGAGGACAATAAGAAGGTAGAATATATTCATAAACAAGGGTTGCTAAAATAATAAAACCACTATAATCGTATGGTTTTCATCTCAAAAATCAAAAGATAATTATGCCAAATATAGCCTGTATCGGTGGAGGAGCTGGTACATTCAATGTATTGTTCGGAATCAAACGCAATCTCGACTACAATATATCAGCCATCATATCAGTCGCAGACAATGGTGGAACTACAGGTGCAATACGTGATAAATATGGAATACTGCCTCCGGGAGATATGCGTCGGGCTATTGCTGCACTCGCAAATAATACAAATATGGTTCGAAAACTGTTCGAATATAGCTTTAAAAATGAGGAATGAGTCATCGGATCCAACAAAATTGGCAATATACTCCTGACGGCTCTCACAGATATATGTGGTGGTGACTTTGAGAGTGCGATCCATGAGATGGAGGAGATGTTCGATGTACGAGGTCGCGTGATCCCAGTAACAATGGAGGATGTACACCTCGCTGTCAGGTTCGCAGATGGCACAGAGGTCATAGGTGAGAAAAATATAGACGTCTCTGATAAGAATCCTGGTGAGCGTACGCACGATATCGATCAAGATATCACTGATGCATGGCTCATAGGAGCAGATGGCAATATCAATCCCCATGCCAGAGAGGCTCTCCTCAATGCTGACTTTATCATTATCGGGCCTGGAGATCTCTATACGAGTATAGTACCGAATCTACTATCCAAATGAATGCGTGAGACCCTCACCGAGAGTACAGCGAAGATCATCTATATCTGCAATGCGATGACCAAGCGTGGAGAGACAACCAATATGGAGGTGATAGACTTCATCGATACGATCGAGAAGTATATCAGCCCTGCTACTCTCGATTATGTGATTGTAAACAACTGACATATCGATGAGGACATCCTACTCAAGTACAAACGAGAAGAGAGCAAGAATCCTGTCAAGATCAAAGACCACTCACTCTTCGAAAATAAGTCATACAAAATGATCGAATGGGATATGGTGAATGGGGATGATATCGTACGTCATGAGCCACTGAAGCTCGCAAAGGTACTCGAGGATATCGTGAGTGGATGGATCAAATAATACAAAAACTCTCCCGATTATTCGAGAGAGTTTTTGTATTTATGCGTCTCTCACAACGATAGAGAGCATCTTATTCGGGATGAATATCTCTTTCATTACAACCTTATTATCGAGCCACTTGAATATCTCTGAGGTCTCATGAGCATATGCAGAAACCTCATCTTGCATCACGCCGTTGAGTCCCGTGTAGGTGCCTCGGAGCTTCCCATTAATCTGTATTGCTATAGTCACTTCATCATCGATAAGCATCCACTCGTCATACGATGGCCACTCTGCATTATAAATAGACTTTGGGAGCTCCTTTTGTAAAGAAACGCCTTGGAGCTTAGAGGAAGACTGAGTATTTTGCTCTGATTTTTCAGAAACCAAATCCTCAGCAATTCAAGCACCTCCTTTATAAAGGAGATTATACAACTCCTCTGCCATATGTGGAGCAAAAGGATGCAATAGGATAGAAAATTTCTCACTCCATTCAGATGCAAATTCATCATCGGTAGGGATGCCTTCATTGAGAAGAATCTGAAGAGCAGATATTGCAGTATTGAATTTATAAGCAACGATATCTTCTCATACTTTTTTGACTGTTTTATGGAGGAGCTTCATAGCTCGCATATCATCCTTAGCCTTGTTCTTGTCCTCTATAATAGTCGAGTACGCCTTATCGAGGAATCTACGAACTCCGATAATAGCATCAGGATTCCATGGAGCTGCATCCGTGAATGCTGACATACTCATCTCATAAAGCCTGATTGTATCTGCGCCATACTCTCGGACGATATCATTGGGGTTGATGACATTGCCTTTAGACTTGGACATCTTATTACCATCAGGACCGAGGATCAAACCAACATTAGTCAGTTTCTGAAATGGCTCAGCATGGGGGACGATACCGATATCATAGAGTACTTTGTGCCAAAAACGGGCATAGAGCAAGTGGAGAACAGCATGCTCTGCTCAACCTACATATTCATCCACCATTCCCCAATACTTAACTGCCTCTTGGCTAGCAAGAGTCTGAGAATTATGAGGATCCATATAGCGTAGATAGTACCAACAGCTCCCACCCCATTGTGGCATAGTATTGGTTTCACGTTTTCCCCCCAAATTATCTGCTAGCTTCACATTGACCCAATCAGATACAGTCGAAAGTGGCGAGAGTCCATCACCAGCTGGTTCATACCTTTCTACCTCAGGAAGAGTTACTGGTAAACGAGAATCGATGACGAGTTTGCCCGTAATACCCGTATAGACCTCTGAGAACTCGATACCATCGATCATCAGGAACTCAGTATCTCAACGATTCTCGATATATGCACCATTCCCTTTTTCTCTTGGCAGTCTAGCACAGTCCTCGTTGGTGATATGTATGAGTGGAATAGGCTCGCCCCAGTATCTCTGACGAGAGAAGAGCCAATCTCGGAGCTTGTAATTTACTTTTTTGTGTCCGAATCCCTCGGTTTCTGCTTTTTGGGAAAATATTTGACGAGCCTCTTGTGACATCAAAAAAGTTCATTCAATTCAAGTTTCAATTACCATTCAGTCATTTGTGAATGGCTTATTACCATCAGTTAAAATTGGAGTTCAATCAGATAATCATCTATAAATGACAACATTTTTTATCGGCAGATCATACTTCTTTGCGAATTCAAAATCCCTCTCATCATGTGCTGGAACCGCCATGACTGCACCAGTTCCATATGAACCAAGTACATAGTCAGCAATCCAAAGTGGGACAGATTCACCGTTAAAAGGATTCACGACATAGGATCCTG
>JACMPX010000032.1 GCA_014377245.1 Candidatus Altimarinota bacterium | reverse complement strand
TTCTCAGATAGTATCACTGGTTATCAAACTCGAGAAAGTTGAGCAAAAAGCGAACAAGGGAAATCTATTCGATAGTACAAATTATATAGGTTCACTCAGATGAGACATCACAGGACCGCTTCGGGCTCTTCGGACTTTTCTTGTGGGCAAGCGAACTGAGCTCATCTCATCACGAGAGGAGCTATCCCAAGTGCGAGTCCAAGTGGGTGGAGCAAGTGAGCACAGAGACCTCGCATCTACGAGATCTGTGCCACTTATGGGAGAACTCACAGAGAATATAGACCAGCTCGATGTGATGATCGAGAAGATGGGGTAGATTTTGATTGGATTTCCCACTTTTTCTCTATAATTCTATTCAATAATCATGAATATCCAACACTTGCGTCACTCAGTGGCGAGTATGAGTGCTATCACAAGGAAAAATACTACAATCAAGCTGACGATCGCCTTATAGGCTCCATCTATACGCTTATCGATAATGACTACGTTGAACCACGCAAAAGTATATAGTAGATACGCCTCATCTGATCTCCAATCAGGAGGTTTATTGTATAAGCAATGGTTGTACTCATTCGAGTTCTATAGCAGATATAGAGTTCTTCGGTGATCCATCGATGAGCTTATCTGAATAGACAAGATAGATGAGACTATTGGACGTCTTATCATGGAATCTGACGATTCGGATTTTTTTGAAAAAGAAACTCGTACTCTCGTTCCATATTTCTTCACTTGAGCGAATTGGTGCTAAGAATGTGATCTTGCTAGTTTGTCTACAAGCGACCGATGCATCACTAGTATCCTCAGCGAGTCATATAGCTCCACTGATTCCGCCAGTCCTAGCTCGACTGTAGAAACAGGTCACTCCAGATATCTTCGGATCTGGTACGCCTCCAACCTCAATCTTGTGATCGGGTCCTATGAGTTTGAATGCTGTATCTACGGATCCGATAGTATATGGATCTTGTTGTTTGATATTTGCTGATCCTGAACTTGTGGTGAGAACTACATTATCGGATGATCCGAAGTTGGATCAGCAACTTGCGAGTATAAAACAAAGGAGAGCAAATAGAGTATATCGCATATATTGATAGTATTAGTATCAGTTTAGTATATCTCTTTTTGACAAAATGCAACTCATCGATATTATCGTCGTTATGATAAAAGCTATACGTCGCATCGCTCTCGTAGTCTGGATAGTCTCAGTCATCTCACTTGCCTATTACATCTCCCACCACAGAGAGTATCTCGATCCTGCGAATTTGCTCTCTTTTTTCCAGTCGTTTGGGTCACTCGCTCTGATCATCTATATTCTTGCGTCGTTCGTCCGTGGACTTGTACTTCTCCCGAGTCTCCCGCTTGTTCTCGTTTGAATCCTTTTTTTTCCTAGCAATCCGCATCTTGTATTTCTCATCTCTATGCTCGGGATCGTATTCTCAGGAGTCCTAATCTATCGGTTCTCTGATCTGATGGGTTTCGATGAGATGTTCGCAAGACATACTCACAGTAAAAAAATACAAGATACTATTGAGAAGTATGGATTCTATGCTGTGACACTCTGGTCATTTGTTCCTGTATTTCCGACTGATCTCATCTGCTATGTGGCTGGAACAGTACGGATGAATTTCTGGAAATTCATCCTCGCACTCACACTCGGTGAATGACTCATTGTCGGTATCATTGTCTATGGTGGAAGAGAGATGATGGCGATGTTTGGATTATAATTGAGAAAAAGATTACGTATAAGTAGTCTTTTTATTTTAGAATCTGTTGCTTCAACCCCAGTATAGCAACTATAAAAAGTATGAACGCAATACCAGTAGATACATAGAATGGGAGAGAATAATTCATCACATAGAGCGTCCCGACGATGAATGGTCAGATGATGCTCGCTACTGAGATCACCGATGTATTATATCACATGACTTTTCCTACTTCTTTCCCTGCCTTCTCTGCAATGAGTGAGTTGATTGCTGGCTGGAATGTTCCCATCGCAATAGGAAATAGAGCAATGATCGGGAACAAGAGATATACATTGCGGTTGATCGCAAAGAGAAACAGACTCACAGTCATGAGCCCGACTGCTACTTGGATCATCTGTATTTCTGTGAGTGCTCTTCTGACAAATCAGATAATTCCTCCCTGATAGATGATGGCTATGAGTCCTACGAGTGAGAGAGTATATCCAATCTGATTCGTGGAGAATCCATAGATATCACGGTAGAATTGGCTCGATCCAGACTGGATTGATGAGAATGCGAGCGTCCCTCCGAATGATAGTATGAATAGTATGATCATCAGTTGTGAAAAGCGGAATGGCACATTATGCCCATGCATTTCTTTTTCATGTTTGTTGGGCTCTCTGATGACCATGAGTATGAGAACCAAGTTCGTTGTGATAGCTATGATACATCCGAGTATCACATACTCAATTCCCCAATGTGATAGGAGTCCACCGATCGCAGGCCCGATGAGGAAGGCAAGACCGAATGCCGCCCCGATCATCCCCATATTCTTGGTCTTGGTAGTGGGAGTGGAGATATCAGATATGTATGCCTGAGCGACTCAGAGTCATGCCCCACCAAGTCCTGATACGAATCTAGCTGCCAGAAATATGATAAATAATATGGCCATATCTGCTGATATAATCCCACTCGATAATGAGAAATAGAGGATGATATATCCGAGCAAGTTGAAACTGGTTGTCACGGAGAGCAGATTCTTCCTCCCATATTTGTCTGAGAGTCGCCCGAATACGAGACCTCAGGCGAACATACCGATAGAGTAGATTCCCTGAGAATAGGGATTCCATGCTTCGCTCACGCCAAAGTGGGAGATGATATCTGGCAGTACTGGTATGAGTATCCCGATACCGAGTATATCGAGAAATGCTGTTGCAAGAATAAGGAACATGAGTAAGGTAAAAGGTGAATAAGTATATGGTAATTGCGGTATAATAACTAAAGAGTAGCAATGAGTGTCTGAGTATACTCAGTTCTCCATCCTTTTCAACCATAAACATACCGATATACTGGTATAGTTCTATAAGTTACTTTACTACGACTGACCAATCTCGCTATTCGCCAATACACAATCAAACAAAATCGAGCACAAAAAACAAGGAAAAATAGAACTCGCACAGTTCTATGCGGTGATCATCACTCGACTCACAGAGATACAAAAACTACTTCCTATATAACAGACTGACTTTACTACATCAGTAATTCCATCGACTGTTATCAATACACAACATACTCCCATCATCTCAAGCAGAAGTGAAGTGAATAATGGAAACAGTGTTAATTCTGGAACTGCTGGAAGCTATAATTGAACTTCTTGAATGATACAAGATCAAATTAGGCAGAGAATTATAGAAAATTTTGTACTCACAACTTACGATTGAAGTTGATAGTCTAATCAAAATAAATCAATAAAAGGTAGATTATAGTAGATGATTCTATCAAAAAAATCCTCCATAAAATTTCTGGAGGATTTTCATATACCTGATTCAAATCTAGATCCCTTTCACGACGAAGATAGTGAGAGCACGATTTTTTGTGGTATTTCCTTTTTTTCTCAGGTGATCAGAGAGAACATATTTAGTATTAGGTTACTATCTCGGGTATCTCTGGAAGACACGAGAGATTGCTGATTTCTTTTTCTTGATGAATAGGATTATATTGGAGTCATTGTAGCTTTCCTTGATCTTATCCTCTATAGTATGCTTGTCCAATATTTTGATGAAATAGTTTCTAAAGTGTTGCGTTTTATATTAGAATATAGTTTGCAGTACTTGATACTATAGTTGTAATCAGACTAAAGTCATAGGGTTTTTCTATACCAATGTCTAGAAAAAAAGAACCCCTTTCGGAGTTCTTTTTTATATGCTACTCACCTCGCTGAGAGTGTGCATGATGAGATGCATCTCCACGAGATGGAGCTGGTCGTGGCTCGCGGTATCCATTCACTGCATTGTCATCACGACTCGGGAATGAGTGTCCACCAGATCCACCACCTTGAGATCCACGGTATCCACCACCAGATCCTGATGACGATCCACCTCGGTATCCTCCTCCGCCACCATTGTCATCACGACGAGGAGACGAGTATCCACCACCAGATCCACCCTCTCGACTCTTACCATCATATCCTCCTGATCCACCAGATCCTGATGACGATCCACCTCGGTATCCTCCACCTGAACCTCCAGAACTAGAGCCTCCACGGTATCCACCACCAGATCCTGATGACGATCCACCTCGGTATCCTCCTCCGCCTCCGCCACTATTTCATCGATATCCTCCACCTGATCCACTGCTAGAGCGAGGTGGACGAGTATCTCGAGCTCGTGGGATAACGACACCCTCTGGATCGACTTCTGAGATCTCGATACGATGCATACGCTCGATACGCTGGAGTTGGCGAGACTCTTCTGATGAGACAAACATGATCGCATGTCCATCTGCACCCGCTCGACCAGTACGACCGATACGATGGATATATGCCTCTGGATCGTGTGGAACATGATAGTTGACTACGAGACCGATATTGTTGAGATTGAGTCCACGAGATGCGACATCGGTACCGATGAATATACGGACTTTACCAGCCTTAAATGCCTCGATAGCTCGAACTCGATCTCGTTGCATCATATCTCAGTTGATATATGCTGCTGAGAATCCATCACGATGGAGATATCTCTCCAGTTCCTCAGTCTCATGTTTGCGAGCGGTGAATATGATCACTTTGTGCTCAGGGAACCTCTCGAGAGTACGCTTGAGTAGTGGGTATTTATCACGAGTACCAACACGCATGAATACGTGATCGATCGTGTCTACTGTAGGAGTTTTCGAGAGGATGAGTGACTCATAGCCTCCCTTGATATTGTCATCGAGCATACTCGTGATCTCGCGAGTATATGTTGCTGAGAATGTCATCACTTGTTCGAGTGATGTGAGCTGCTGCCAGATATCGACGACGGCACGAGAGAATCCCATATCCATCATCTGATCTACCTCATCTATGATGAGCATAGAGATAGCCGAGAGGTCGATAGCACGACGCTCTATCATATCAGCGAGACGACCTGGAGTCGCGACGATGACCTGTGGTCCGTCACGGAGCTGCTCGATCTGACGACGGATAGGGAATCCACCGAACACGGCGAGAGATCCCATACGCATATCACGAGAAATATTGACGACCTCCTCACGAGTTTGCATAGCGAGCTCACGAGTCGGTTCGAGGATGAGGATCTGAGGCTTACGCAGACGAGGATCGATACGGTTGAGAGCCGGAATGACGAACGCCGCAGTCTTACCAGATCCAGTATGTGACTGGACAATTACGTTCTTGCCATCGAGGGCAACTGGGATGACCTGAGACTGTACCTCAGTAGGCTCATGGTAGCCGAGCTTGGTGAGTGCGGTGACGATCTCTGCACGGAGTGCTAGTGTAGCAAAACTCATAGAAAAAAGGGGTTATCCCTCGGGTAAAAAGACCTGAGAGAAAAAAGTAAAGTACAATATCCGAATATCGGAAATATATGAGAAACGATGATATACACATGAAACCAAGTACCGGTGGAACGAGTAGGGAAGCCCTATGACGGTGTTGTGGTTCTCTATTGCGGATAGCGAGAGTGACTCTCTATTTTCTTTTATACTATTTTAGAAAACATTTACAGTGGAAGGGTCTCCAATACAATATGGAAAACAGGTAGTAAATAGCTCCAAATATGGGGAGAAGCGATCTATATAAGTATATATGCTCCTCGAAAAAAAGAAATTGTAACAAAAGTATAGGAGAAATATCTGAAAAAGCAAAAGATAATTTGACAGATGAGTCGTGTGTGTGGTATAGTAGTTTTGCCAATCAATTTTTTAGGAGTTATCATGGCTGTAATTATCAAAGTCCTCGATAAACGCACTCTGAAGCCTAAACCAGGTATCACAGTGTCATATATCAGGACCAGTGGTTTTGGTGGGTCAGGTCGAGACAAAACAACTCAACAAGATGGTTGCGTCATATATGAGGTTGACTCCTGCAAAGCTGTAGTTACCATCAGAGGTGATCGCAAGTCTGAGCAATTTCTGGAAAATGGAGAAAATGTGTTCTACATTTGAGTAGTGATACACTTCTCAATTGGTAAATCTGAGGCTCGCTTGCGAGCCTCTTTTTTTGAGCGGTGGTGATACATATAATAAAGATGAGTTACTTTTTTCTATTAAAGAAAAAGTAATTAGTATATGGGATTTTATTTTTCCATATTGTCCTCTTCTACTTGAAAGAAATATTGTTCGTACAATGAGTGATGACGAAAAAGTTGCACTCTATCTCATATCACAAGTGCTCTTGGTTGATAAGGATTGAATTCTTATTATTGATGAACCAGAATTATATCTTCATAAAGCATTAGTGGTGAGACTTTGAGATCGACTGGAAGAAAAAAAAAGATTGTACTTTTATCTATATTACTCATGATCTCGATTTTGCGGTTAGCAAAACATTAGTAACAATTCTAGAAAATTATCGTCATAAATGACTTATGAAAGAAGTACAGTATTTCTTTGGATTAAGCGGGGATCAATATCAAGAACTTGTTCTAGAAATATTTTCTTGAGATAAAAAAGATGAAATACTAAAAATATTTAGGAAATATTTACCAATTATATTTCGATAACTTATTTTTAACTATGACTCAATACTATAGTATTATTTGCATTGAGAGTATATAGATTAGTAGGCTATGATATATCTGATATAAAAACTCCTCCTGAGAAATCGGGAGGAGTTTTTATGATTATACATTCTTCATCTTCACCCACTCTGCGAGTGCATCTACATCCTCTATTGTGAACTTCGTATTCTTCTCTATGCCACTGACTCGGATCCACACAGGGACGAGTCCGACTTCTATCGCAGAGAGATAGTCCTTGAGATCGAGGAGATCATCCTTGGTCCAGTAAGGAGGAATATCTATATAGTAGTTCGAATTCTTCTCTACGATATGCTGTACACGTGTATCTAGTGATTTTGTTTGCGTCTCTCCATCTCTTGATTTGACCTTCGGATTTTGTACACCTGCGAAGTCACGGAATTGTGATATCGAGAACGACTTTATAGCATCACTCGATGATCACTTCTTGGCGAATCACACTCCTGGTGATATTGATATCTCATCTCGCTCAGCGTCATATTTGACCCGCCCATCGATTATGAGGATCAGGTCTTCCTGAACCTTGTTCACATAGGCGTCATAATCACGAGAGAATATCACGAGTCGCAGATCGAATCCTGCACTCTCCATGGTGGCCATGAGCATCATACTACCTGTCTTAGTCTGGATCTTGCGGATACTCGTGACGAGTCCGATGACAGTCGCATTCACGGTTTCATCTTCTCGCTCTACCTCCATATGCTGGAGTATCTCAGCTTGACTCGGCATACCCAACTCAATGGGGAGATCACTATTTGGTTCGAATGACTGGGTTTGGATTTCTACTTCTATTTCATTTTCTTTTTCACTCTCTATTTCACTCGTATCTGTCACCTGATCTCGACTTGATCTCTTCTCGAGCCACTCGTATATCTTACCGATATTCTTGGACTTGGATCTGATGAACTCATGAGTCCCATCGAGTGGATGGCCAGAAACAGGATACCCGATCATCGCCTTCTCTCACTTCATCCGTTCTTCGAATGTCATCTCAGTTTGAGATCTCTCCAGTTCGAAATGAACTCCAGCATGTGTACTACTATCGACTCCATCGAAGAGTCCCATCTGTGAGGTTTCTCGTTTTGACTCGATCTCTTTGAGATAAGCCGTCATCTTGACGATACTCGCGAGTAGGCTATTGCGTTCACCGAAGTCATCGAGGGCTCCCGAGTATATGAGTGACTCAAGAGACTTCTTATTGATAACATCACCTCCAGTTCGCTCGATGAGATCATCAATACTCGTGAATTTGGAATCTTTCACACTATTGCGAATAGTTGTAATAGGTCATTCACCAAGACCCTTGATAGCTGTCAGCCCGAATCGGATCGTCGTCTGATCTACATAGGTGAAGTGTTTGCGAGACTGGTTGATATCAGGTGGGAGGATCCGTACTCAATTCGCTGTTGCCTCGCCGATCTCCATACGGATACGATCCATATCTTCTTCATCAGAAACCATGAGTGCTACCATGAACTCAGTCGGGTAATACGTCTTCATATAGGCCGTCTGATAGGCTATCATCGAGTAACAGGCGGCATGTGACTTGTTGAATCCGTATCCAGCAAATGGCTCGATAATCTCGTCGAATATATATATCGCAAGATCTTCCTTGTGCCCTTGCTCGTGGGCTGCAGAGATAAACTTATCTCGTTGTTCCATGAGGAGATCGAGTTTCTTTTTTCCGATGGCTCGTCTGAGTATATCTGCTTCACCGAGAGAGAATCAGGCGAATGCCTGTACCAACTGCATTATCTGCTCCTGATAGACCGCGATACCGTATGTCGGCTTCAGGATTGCCTCGAGGGATGGATGCGGATACTCGACAATCTTGCGACCGAACTTGCGATCAATGAACTCTGGGATATAGGCGAGTGGTCAAGGACGATAGAGTGATACCATCGCTATGAGATCTTCGAAACTAGACGGCTTGAGCTCCTTGAGATATCTCCGCATCCCATCAGACTCAAACTGGAATACTCCAGTCATATCTCCCTCACCGAACAGGTCAAGTACTTTAGGATCTTCGAAGTCTATTTTGAGGAGATCAACTGAGATACCATGCTCATCTCGTACGATCCGTACGGCTCGATCCAATATTGCGAGGTTTCGCAAACCGAGGAAATCCATCTTGAGAAGTCAGAGAGCCTCAAGAGGATGAGCTGAAAACTGTGTCACAGTCGTCGTCGGATCCTTCGGAGGAGGCTGTAGTGGACAGAAGTTGGTCATCGGCTCTGGTGCGATGATCACCGCACAAGCATGGACTCCGAGCTGACGGACGGTTCACTCGAGACGGATCGCCGCATCGATCACTTTGG
This sequence comes from Candidatus Altimarinota bacterium, assembly GCA_014377245.1. Lineage (GTDB taxonomy): Bacteria > Patescibacteriota > Gracilibacteria > BD1-5 > UBA2023 > JABFSX01. Next base: position 8,069 of record JACMPX010000032.1, on the reverse strand, counting down.
TATAGATTCCACCTTCTTCATAGACTTTTTTGAACTCGTTAGACTCTTCGAGAGCCTTTCGCAAAGTGATACCAGGACGAGCGGGAATCATCTTAGCAAATATGTTCATCTCTTCGAATGGTACTCAGAGTGCTCGACCCGCATCCTTCACAGCTGCACGAGCGGCGAGCGTACCGAACGTACATACCTGAGTGACACGATCTGCTCCATATTTGGCTCTTACATAGACGAGTACCTGATCTCGTCCCTCATCAGAAAAGTCTACATCGATGTCTGGCATCGAGACACGAGCAGGATTGAGAAATCGCTCAAAAAGGAGTCCATAGCGAAGCGGATCAATATCTGTGATCCCCGAGAGATAGGCGAGTATAGCTCCCGCAGCTGATCCACGTCCTGGCCCGACTGGGACTCAGTTCGTCTTTCCATAGCGGATGAAGTCTGCTACGATACAAAAATATCCATTGAATCCCATGAGTTCGACCACTGCGAGTTCATACTCGAGTCGACGGATGATATTCTGCTTCTCGAGACTCCACATAGCAATGAGTATCTTTTTCTCAGGAGAATAGTATGACTCAGCGAGTGTATACAATTCTTCTACAGATCGATCTGATATTTTTTTCTCTGATTTTACTATTGCGATTTTATGCAATAGTATATCATGTTCAGTTTCAGTTAGTCAGAAGTCATACCTGATATTGAGCCCTTCGATACATATCGCTCTCAGGAGCCATTCTTCAGTTCAGAGAGTCTGATAGATATTCTCTTGAGTATTTTTATTCTGAACTCCTTCCTGATAGTTCGCATATCCTATATTTTCATCATCTGAGAGAGGAAATACTGGGATCTTGTATCCACCACTTTCGATATGGAGATCGATCATACTTGCGATCTTCGCAGTATTCTCATAGGCTAGAGACGCATAAATGAATAGTTCCTCCATCTCACGATCAGATCTCACTGAATAGTCACCGTTCATCAGTGTAGCTCTGTCTGGATCATCGAGAGCTCGTCCTGATGCTACAGCTGACATCATATCCTGGATACTAGCATCATCTGGAGTGAGATAGTAGCTATTGTTGGTGGCGACACATGCATATCCATGTGATTTCGATAGACGCAGTAGTACTTCATTGATACTCGCTTGCATCGGGCGATCTGGATGTTCTTGGAGCTCAAGGTAGTATTTGTCCTTGCCGAATAGTCCAATATAGTACTCGATCCTCTCACGGAGGTACGCATCAGATTTACCCGTGATGATATGTTGGGATATCTCCCCATACATCGATCATGAGAGACTGATGATATCTCACTTGTACTCAGCAAGGAGGTCAAAATCTATACGAGGTCGCCCATTATAGTATCACTCGAGTTGTGATATCGTGACGAGCTTGATCAGATTCTTGTATCCTGCATAATTCTGAGCCAATAATACGATCTCATATATCTCATTGTCTTTGTCTCGATTGGCTCGTCATTTTTTCGATAACTGGAACTCGACCCCGATAATCGGCTGGATACCCTCAGCAATACATGCTTCATAGAATTCGAACGCCCCATACATATTCCCAGCATCTGTGATCGCGATGGCAGTCTGGCCGAGTTCCTTGGCTCGTTTTGCGAGGCCTCGAGGATCACCGAGTGCCTGCTGGAATGTATAGTGAGTGTGCGTATGGAGATGGACGAATGACATGAAAAGATTATATAAATAATAGCGAGAATTTCAAAAGATAGTCATAGATTTGCATTTTTTCTCAGATACTGCTATGATGAAATCATATCTATAACATTCGATATTATGTCATTATTTGATGATCTACTCACTCAAACCAGTTCATCTCAATCGTCAGGAATAACTGGAGTACCGCCACGAGATGATCATATTAGCCCAGTTGTTCCTATTACTATCAGCGAGTTGACACCTCTCGTATCAGTTGCTGATTATATCATCGAACCACCGATGAGCTCATTAGGGACACCAGTAAAACCAATAATAACTCTATGAGCAGATAATAGTTCAATATTAATCTCAACTGAGAATGCAATAATAGCTCCAAGTAAAGTTACTGAAGAAAATACGCAAGTTGCTCTTGCGGAGACATTAATCGAACCAGAGCCACTTCTTTTTGACTCGTTAATTGCGAATGATGATCCTCTCTTGAATTCTCCTCTATTTGTTATAGATTCGCCTACAGTGGTTTCTATACCGGAGTCAGTAGAGTTTAACAAGGTTATTCCAGATAGCTCATTTCACGATACCAACCAATATATCGATCATGCCATAAACGAAGTATCTGATCTTATAGAAGGTATTGACGCCGAAGATGAATCTACACTGGAAGCTCAGAAAGAGCATCGTCAACAAAAAGAGCACTTTGCAGAACTCGAGATAGAGGATGAGGCAACCCATCAAAAACATCTTGCAGAACGAGCTCATGCAGAAAAAATGAAAAAATATCTAGAACATGAACAAGGAGCTAATAGTAAAAAGGATGAGAAAAAAGAAACAGAAGTAGCAACCGTGTAATAAAGATACAAAAAACTCTCTTGCAAGTATTTGCAAGAGAGTTTTTTGTATCTTCTAGTGAAAGAATCTAATACGATCAGCACTCGGATGTGTACGGAGCTTCTCGAGGGTTTTCGCCTCGATCTGACGAACTCGCTCACGAGTCACACCGAACTCTCGTCCTACCTCTTCGAGAGTATGCATATCTCCTCCATCGAGACCGAACCGCATTACGACTATTTTTTTCTCACGAGGTGTGAGGAAATCGAGCATCTCATAGAGATTTTCTTTGAGGATTGCGAGGTTGGTAGCTTTCTCTGGAGTGAGGTATTTGTCATCTTCGACGAAGTCACCAAGTGTTGTATCTTCTTCACCTCCGACAGGGGAGTCGAGTGAGAGAATATCCTGAGATATACGCATAATCTGACGAACCTTGCGGACATCCATATCGAGCTCAAGTGCGAGTTCCTCCATGAGTGGCTCACGAGCGAGCTCCTGAGTGAGTCGTCGGTATGTATGATTGAACTTGTTGATCGTCTCGACCATATGAACTGGCACACGTATAGTACGAGCCTGATCAGCTATGGCACGTGTGACACCCTGACGGATCCACCATGTTGCGTAGGTCGAGAATTTGAATCCTCGATCAGGATCAAATTTATCTACAGCTCGGAATAATCCAACATTTCACTCTTGCACGAGATCAAGGAGCCCGAGTCACCTTCCCATATATTTCTTGGCGATCGAGACAACAAGACGAAGATTAGCTTCAGCGAGACGCTTACGAGCCTCTTGATCTCATTGTTGTATAAGGTGCCCGAGTCTGACCTCTTCCTCAGCGTTGATGAGTGAGAAACGACCGATCTCATTGAGATACATACGGATAGAGTCGTCTGATATCTCAGAAAGATCGATTTCATCTTTTTTCTTACCAGCATCTTTAAACACATCCTCCTGATCGAGCGAGTCTACGAGTTCGATCTTGAGTTTGGATAGGCGAGAGAATACCTCATCCATCATCTCAATATCATCACCAGGAGGAAGAGCAGATATGACTTCATCATAAACTAGTTTTCATTCGTATTTTCATTTTTTGATGAGGAGCTGGAGATCATCAGAGAGTCCATCAAGGAATTCTTGAGGTACCGTTACATCGATGAATTTTTTGAGAGTCTTCTGGCGACGCTTATCAGTAAAGAAATCTTTAGGTGTTTTATAGGAATCTTTTTTCTTGCCTGTTTTATCATCATCGTCTTCATCCTCATCATCGTCTTCATCCTCATCATCTCAAAAGTCATCATCGAAATCACGACTAATAACAGAATCTTCAAAATCATCCTCTTCCTCGCTTGAGTTTTCACGTTTTACGAAAGACTCTTTTTTATTTTCATCCTTTTCTTTTCTTATTGGAATTGGCTTGCTTGATTCAAGTGAAGTCAGATCATCGAGATTGATCGCTGAGAGGTCTACCATAGAGAGATCGATTTCTTCTATTTGTGAGTCATCGTGTGCAGACTTTTTTGGCTTGGTCATGGAAATGAATTGTGTTAGTATTATCTTCTCAGTCCGAGTCGTTTCTCTTTCTGAGAGAGTTCTGTATAGAGCTCGAGGTACTCTGAACTATTGGGATCTATATCGGCGAGACGTATTTGTTTTTCGTATCCAAAAAATTGTGCATGCAATCAACGCAAGAGATCCCGAAAAGCTCGTTCTATGAGTTCAGGATTGGCATCTATGTGATCTGATTCGAGATGGAGATCTATGATACGTAGCAGCTCAATATCATCACTTCCAAGTGTAGAGAGGAGTGTACGAGAGAGGAGTGCAGTATCCGTTCTATTCGTCAAATCGCCTACAGTATACAGAAAATTCATAGAAAACAAGTCTAAAAATTGATACCGATAGATATACCCAGCGATTGTATCTGCAAGGGAAGGGGAGTACTTCTGATTTTTGGATTGATAGGTCTCATTTTGTCCTAGTTTTTCTTTGTTTTCTATATTATTTTTTTTCTTATTTTCTTCTCTTTGTTTTTTATGTACTTCGATTTTTGTTTTTTTATACTCTATATAGAGTGCGTCCATGCTGACTCAGAGTTTTTTCGCTATCTCTTGGAGATAAAAGTCTACCTCTAATTGACTCCCAAGACGAACAATTATCTCAAGGCATTTTTCGATGAGTTTTTTTCGGCCGATGAGTGCAGTCATATCATATTCACGTCATCACTCAGAGAGATAAAAATCGATTACTGAAAGCGAACTCTGGCGAAGCAAGAGAAAATCACCTCAACTCTTGATATAATCATCTGGATCTTTGCCATTTGGAATTTGTATAATTTTGATTTCTATATCTTCATTGAGTAGATTCTCGATTGAGGAAAATGTTGCCTTCACTCCAGCATTATCTGAATCCAGTGCGAGATATACTGTTCTCGCGAATCTCCGCAATAGTCGAATATGTTCTTTGGTGAGAGCAGTTCCACTGATGCCGACAGTGTTATCGATATTCGCTTGGTGTAGAGCTATAGTATCCATCTGTCACTCCACGATGAATACTTCACCTGTTTTTGATATGGCCTGTTTCGCTATATGGAGCGCATAGAGGATCGAGCTCTTATCGAATATATGCGATGCCGGAGAGTTGAGATACTTTGGCAGTGCGTCAGTGAGTACACGAGCAGTGAATCCGACAGTATGTCCCATCGTATTGGCTATCGGGAAGGTGATGCGACCATAGAACTTATCACGAGACTCGGAGACGAAGAGTCCAGACTCGATGATAAAATCAGTCGAGAATCCAGAGTTTTTGAGTACAAACATCATATCTCGAGGGGAACCCGAGTATCCGAGTTGGAATTTTCGGATAGTGTCGATAGAGATCTGCCGGTCCGTGAGATAAGTAAGTGGTCCACTATTCTCAGGTAGAAAAAGCGCCTTATGATACCATTCTGTTGCTTCTTTGTACAATTTATAGAGGTCTTTGCCACGCTCTGATTGCTCGATAGAGAACTGCGTCTTCATCTCGATTCCAGCTTCTTTTGCGAGGATAGTAATAGCTTCTCGGAAGTCAATCTTCTCAATCTCCATGAGAAAATTGATGGGTCATCATCCTTTACCACAGGAGAAGCAATGGGCAATATTCTTGGTTGGTGATATGACGAATGATGGTGATTTTTCATTGTGAAATGGGCAGAGTCACTTGTAGTTGACGCCTGCTTTTTTAGTAGATACATATCGGTTGACGATATCGAGTATCTGGATACGAGATTCGATATCTTGAGCGAGTGCCATATTATTTTTTAATGACGAATTCTATATTGTCGATATTCCCTGAGACTGACCTGTTCCAGAATGGATATGAGCTGATTGCGACTTCTTTGACATTACCAGTATTGAGGAGTCTCGTGACTGCTTCTGTCTTTGGGAGTCCTGCAATTGTGACCTTGAGATAGTGAGTGAGTTGATTTTTTGGATCTTCGAAATCATGGGCGATACTCGTATTCATCTCCATGGTTGCCTTGATAGTAGAGTCATCAGGAGAACGAGATATCACTGAGCTGACACGTAGTGTATCAGTATGAATGGCAATCTCGCGATCTGTCCCTGAGAGGAGCCCCTCATGGAATATATATGTAAGGTAATCTATAGTTGCCTTCTTGTCATATACTAGTGCTGTTACTATCACGGAGCCATGCATCTCAATTTCTTCAGCGAGTTCACCATATTTTTGTCCGGAAGTAATCTCGTATATTTCTCCACTAAATGATACTCCATCGCCACTAAATAGTGCATAGTCATCACCTGATGATTGTTTTTGTTCATCGAGATTTTTTTGCAAGTTATTGCGAGCTACCCGACGGAGCTGCTCAGTGAGTATACCTGTGAATTTCTTTACTTCAGGTTCTGTAACAATATGGATACGTGGAGCTTCTCCACCTTTGAATTCAATTTTTGACTTTGCGTATATCTTATCTCGGTTGAATTTGAGTCCAGGAATAGTGAAATCGATACCTGAGAGAATGTTTCATTTTTGTCAGATAATAGTACCCGCTTCATCACGAACATCGGCCATGATCTCGATATCAATAGATCCCATCTCTGTGATTCCGTTGATCGAGCGAGCTGCTGGTATAGTTACCCAGTTGATAGACCTGAAGACAATTCCATCAAGAGTCACAAATCTGGTTTGTGGTTTGAGAACTTGCGTCGTTGTGAGTTCATTATAGATTGTGATGATTCATTTGGAATTCGTTGTCGAGTTGGGATCTACTGTTTCAAGTTGGAACTTCATAGTATATGTTACTGGAATGATGAGTTTTTTTAGAGTGAGAGTGTTTCGCGTGGAGAGCAATGAACCACTAGATTGAGCATAGATAATATTGGTACTAACAGGTCGGATTGATATCTGCGGAGTTATTGTGATTATCGTCTTTGATACTGCAAAATGAAAAATAAATAAAAGCAGTGTCATCGACATAATAAGTCAGATAATAATCAGGGCAAAATGAGAGCCATTTTTTTTGAGGTGGATGATTTTCTTTTTTGCATCTGTTTTCTCGAATATGAAGAACCAGATGTATTGTATACCTCTTCGTATCTCATACCAGAGATATTCGAGCATAGTCATATTATGAGAGGTGATATCCTTCGCTCCGTATTGACGATCGAATGCTGCCTGAGTTCATGCGAGCTCTGTCTCGATACCGAGCGATCCAGCGATCACGGCAGTAGCCTTGCTTGAGAGAAGAAGTTTATAGATATCACTAGGGAGTCGTCGTGACAACACGAGAAAAAAATCTCTCGAAAGCAAAAAACTCGCATCAGAGAGGTCAATCGTGAAAAATCCAGGATTCTCCTTATATTCTTTGGTGATTTTTTTGAGTGCTGCCATCTGAGACATATCATTCGTAATGTGGATTGTTTGTTTATTCATATTGATAGAGTACATAACGGAGAATTCGAACGAGAGGATCTTTTTTGACGAGGAGGAGCTCATTAGCCATGAGTGAAAGTCAGGTTATTATACAGTGATCATGAGCAATTTTTACCCTATAGATCTCATGGAGATGTTTTGTATTGGGCTCATACCCGAGAGCATCATGAAATAGCTGAGTGAATGAACTTGTGATAGAACTATTCTCGAATATGTTCCCATGGAGGAAAATATTCTCCAGAGTCACGTCAATATGTTCTGACTGGAGATATCCGAATATCGCATCACGAATATAGGAGAGGAAATCTTCGAGACACTCTCTATATTTGTCATTATGGAATGCTACAGGTGAACACATGATATTCTCTATCTGGAGTACAGAATGATTAGACTCAAGCATAGAGAGCATCTCCATGAGCATCTCAGAGCCATATGGAAATGTCTCGAATCAGCGGATCTCATTATTCTCAACGATAGTTACCGTTGTATGTCCATAGCCAATATCTACCAAACATGTACTTTCGCTACTCGAACGAGATTCTTCGATGATTTTTGGGAGGATGAGAGGCTCAGGAATGAGTGATATCGCTCTCTTACCAAGTCTGGATATGATAGATCGTATCACGTTGAA
>JACMPX010000031.1 GCA_014377245.1 Candidatus Altimarinota bacterium | reverse complement strand
TGCTTGCGGTTCATACGAGCAAGCATAGTATCAGAACCTGATTGCAGGGCAAAGTGGAGATGCGGAGTCATATGTGGCAGATCAAAGTGAGCTCCTAGGATATCAAGTGTCATATCATGAGGATTGGAACTCGTGAATCTGATACGGTCGAGTCCATCGATTTCGCTTATATTTTCGAGTAATTCCCTAAATGGAGTTTTCACTTCTGCTGAATTCCAAGTGAGAAGATCCTGATTCCAGAGTTTCTTTTTGGTTTCTTTTCCATAGCTATTCACATTCTGCCCAAGGAGTGTCACTTCGCGGGTTCAGTTTTTCACTACTTCTCGGATCTCGGCTACAATGGTATCTGGATCACGAGAGATCTCACGACCACGAGTGTATGGCACAATGCAGAACGAACAATAGTTGTCACATCCCGTCTGGATGATCACATTAGCACTTGCGGGATTCTCTTGGAGTTGCTTCACAGCGAGATATTCGTTGAACTTCGCATCATTGCCGATATCCTCACTCGTTATGAGAGACAATATTTTTGTCAAAAATGATACCTCCTCAATACGGAATACAAAGTCGATCGACTGCGATCTGAGAAAGAGCTCATCATCATAGTTCGCGAGGGCATCACTAGAATCAAGAAGGGCGATCATCGAGGCATTTTTTCGCTTGTATTCATCGTTCATATTTCACTCTGCATCTCTCAGATACCTCTTTGCGAGTCCTGACTTGCGTACCATACAACCCGTGATACCAAAGAGTGATTTTTTGCCATTTGCATTAATCTTATGATACCGCTCGATCTCATGGATGAAACCAAATACTCGATCCTCCCCCTTTTGGCGAACAGAGCAAGTATTGGAGATCACGATATCTGCCTGCACTGGATCTATTACCTTGCGGAGTCCTGCCGAACGGAGGATCATATCGACCTTCTCGCTATCAGCATAGTTCATCTGACAGCCAAATGTTTTGATGTAGTAGGTTTTGAGCATAAAATAGTTTTGCACCGAAGTGTATGCCTGAGTGTATACGGAAATCGATTTTTGTCCAATGATGCTCTGCACACAGTATGTGAACAAATCGTGAAGAAAACTCACACAAGATGATTGAAAAATATATTGAGAGTCTTATAATATGTCCATCGAATTAGTCATGCAAATACCTATAGAGTGATCAGCAAGCCAATACTTCGGAGTACAGATTTTATACATCTCTAACACACATACAATATATGGTATCAGGAGAACAGTTCGTAGCCATAGATATCGGTAGCAATAAAATCAAGGCAATCATCGGTGAGTGGAACGATCGCAAAGAACTCCGTATACTCGGTGTGGGAGTATCAGACTCTCAGGGAATTCGCAAAGGGAATATCCACGATATGGAGGCGTTCAAAATGAATCTCGATGCAGCACTCGGTGAGGCTGAGAAGATGACTGGAGAACAATTTTCTCATGTATGTCTTGGTCTCTCAGGTATACATATTGATATCGCGGGTCGTGGAGCAATCGTCCCAGTTGCTGGGATCGAGGTCACTGAAGATGACGTCAATCGGGCACTCGATATGTCACAGAATGGTCTCGATACGATGAATCGTACGATACTCAAGGTTGTACCTGAGAGCTTTGGACTCGATCTTGAGAGTGGTATCAAAAATCCAGTAGGAATGAGTGGGAAGAAACTCGAAGTCAGATCTCATATTGTCTCTATCGGATCAAATGTGTTAGCTAATATCAAAAAGTGAGTCCTCGATGTCGGTGTCGAGATCATGGATATCTATCCAAATATACTCGCCGTAGGTGAAGCAACCCTGACCAAGAGACAAAAAGAACTCGGAGTCGTCGTCGTAGATATGGGATCGAGCTCGAGCAATGTAGCTGTATACGAAGAGTGAGCTCTCATCTACGCAGGAGTGCTCCCTATAGGTGGTGAGCATGTGACATCAGATCTCGCACTCGGACTCCGTATCTCGATCGACACTGCCGAGCAACTCAAGCTGAACTACGGTGATCTGACTGTCCGCGATATCAAGGGTAAAGAATCAGATGAAGAAATCGATCTAGCTAAGCTCTCAAACAACGAGACTATGAATATCAGTCGCAACTTCATGAATGATATAATCAGGGCCAGATATGAGGAGATCCTCCATCATATCGTCATGGAACTCAAGAAAGTAGGTCGAGATGGTATGCTCCCTGAGGGTATAGTCATCACTGGTGGAGCTGCGAAGATGAGATGACTCGTCGATCTCGCTCGTACCTATATGCGTCTCCCTGCGAGTATCGGAGTTCCTGACGCTATAGATGGTGTACGTGGTACATCGATCAGTGATCCTATCTACTCGAGCGTGGTAGGTAATCTCCTCCTCATACAAAAATATGGTACCGCGAAGAGACCATTCAAGATGAATGTATCTCTCAGTGCTGGATTCGCATCGCTAAAAAATATCTTCAAAAAAATAATTCCATAAATAAAACTCCACGCCTATCATCCCAGAATTGATCCGGGATCTAGAATCAGAAAAAAGAATCTGAATTCCTCCCGAATACTCGCAAGAAATGATAGAAACTACTATCCCAGTCTCATTTTTCTCAAATTCCAAACCCTCTCCTCCTACTTCTCTAATCTCCCTCTTATGACTGTTGCTACCTCAGCTGAAGATCGTCTCAAAAAACTCCTCAGGACTAACGTCACTCCACAGACGGCTGTAGCTCAGCCCTCACATGTCGAGGTCAATGTCGGATATATCTCTCCGATCGCCAATATCAAAGTGGTCGGTATCGGTGGTGGCGGTAACAATGCCGTCAATCGTATGATCGACTCTGGGATTGAGGGTATCGAGTTCATCGCTATCAACACTGATGCTCAGGCACTCTTCACATCGAAGGCACAGACTCGTATCAATATTGGACGAGCAACCACTCGTGGACTCGGAGCTGGAGCTAATCCAGAAGTAGGTAAAAAAGCCGCAGAGGAGTCAAGTGAAGAGATCAAGCAAGCACTCAATGGTGCTGATATGGTATTCATCACCTGTGGTCTCGGAGGTGGTACTGGTACAGGTGCAGCTCCGGTAGTCGCTGAAATTGCTCGCGGACTCGGTGCGCTCGTGGTAGGTGTAGTGACCAAGCCATTCGCATTCGAGGGACAACGTCGTACGGCTCAGGCATTCGACGGATTCGAGATGCTGAAGTCCAAGGTCGATACCCTCATCACCATCCCGAACGATAAGATCCTCACGATCATCGATAAGAAGACCCCTCTTCTCGAAGCGTTCCATATTGCTGATGAGATCCTGAAACAAGGTGTCCAAGGAGTATCTGAGCTCATTACGCATCCAGGTCTGATCAATGTAGACTTCGCCGATGTCAGATCAGTCATGGAAAATGCAGGATCAGCCCTCATGGGAGTCGGATATGGTAGTGGCGAGAGTCGAGCGATCGATGCGGCTCGTGCTGCTATCGAATCCCCTCTCCTCGAGCTCTCAATCAACGGTGCCAAGGGACTCCTCCTCTCGATTACTGGTGGATCTGATCTCTCGATGTTTGAGGTGGATGAGGCGTCTCGTCTCATCAAGGAGCTATGCGATCCAGATGCCAACATCATATTTGGTACCTCGATCGATGAGAGATACACTGGTGAGATCAAGATCACAGTGATAGCTACAGGATTCAATGAAGAGACCAACGCTCAGATCGCATCGATGAGCCGCGGATGATTCGGACAGAGTCGAGTATTCGGACAAGCACCGAGTCCAGTAGCGAATGCATCACGACCGATGAATCAATCGACATTTGGTGGGCAGACGACTACAGCTCCAGAGCCACACAACGACTATGATGTTCCAGCGTTCCTGAGAAACAAGCTGAATAAATAAGAGAGGGTAGCTCGGTAATAAAAAAAAGAGTAGATATAAGAGTCTGCTCTTTTTTTTGTATCTTCAAGTGATTAAATTAATCTGTTAATATCTCTATTATAATTTGCGAATTACTCATTTCTGATCATTTGTTTATGATTGTTATGCTCATATTCTTCATGCCCATTGGTATTGCAGATTTCAGTTTCTGGAGTCCTTCCGGTGAGTAGATAATAATTTTCAATATTTTCTGTGATTATGTTCGTAAAAAAAGCGCTTTTGGAAAAAGAAATATGACTTTCTCTCCTTTTATTAATGGAAATTACCATCGTGGATAAATCGACTAGTAAGACTACTTTTGAGAGAAATAGAAATAATAATAAGTACAATTTATAAAAAAGTATTTTGTCAATATATCTTTTCTTGTTTGTATCGACTTTTAGAGTTATTTCTATAGAGTACTTTTACTATTTGTATTTTACCTATGATCTTTGTTGCGCTCGATCTTGAGACCACAGGACTCTCTCCAGAGAACGATACCATCATTGAGATTGCGGCTATCCGATTTGAGATAGAGCGGGATGGTGAGATATTTGTGATGAAAAGTGGTGAAGAACACTCTCAGCTCATCCATCCAGGACGAGTCCTCTCGAAAGAGGTCACAATGATCACAGGGATCACGCCAGAGATGCTAGAGGACAAACCTGATTTCGAGAGTGTTCGAGATCGGGTTCGAGATTTTATCTGAGATGCGGTGATAGTAGGTCACAATGTACTATTCGATATTGCGATGTTCAGATCGAGTGGGATCGATCTATCAGCAAATAGAGTAATCGATACATTCGAGCTCTCGGAGATATTCTCACAAGATATCGAGAGCCTGAATCTCGGATTCCTCGCTAATAGATACGGACTCATAGATCCGAGTGAGGACGAACATAGAGCACTGACAGACACTCGTGTATCTATCCGACTCCTCCTGAGATATCTCGGAGAAGTCAGTAAGATAACTGGTATCAAAAAACAAATCTGGGATACGCTCATATCTCGTGATGAGAGTCATACGCTCGCTACTCTCTCGCATATTTGTCATGAGCAAATCAGCGATAAGCCTGATATTAGTGGATTATTTTGTGATTTTTTAGTAACGAATCCAATAGAGTCCGTTGTCTCTATCATCCCAGGGTTGTCGCGGGATCCAGCAAAAATAGATATGAAACCCTTATTGATCGAGACTCATGGTAATCCAAGCGAAGAGATCACGATCATCCATGATGCGTTCCGCACTCACTCACATATTACCCTAGTAGCGCCAGGACTCAAGATAGTGAGTTGGATGTCGCAGTTTCTTAGTGAGAACAATATAGAGAATATGATATCGATTCCTCCAGATCGATGGTGCTCAGTCAACTATCTCCGTGAGCTCATCTGTAGTGATGTACAATTTGAGAGGAAACATATGATACTAACCCTCAAGGTAGCCTATTGGATGACGAGTACAGTCACTGGACTTCTCGATGAGATGAAATTCTATGGAGAAGAACGAAATATGCTCGACCTCTATCGAACTCGGTCTGACGAGTCACATATCTGGAGAATGGAATATGAATCAAAAATCCAAAAAATTCCACTACTCATATGCGACGCGTATCATTTTGATGAACAGATTCCTGGCAGGTATACTATCATCAAGGATATTCCACTTCTGGAAGACATAACAAGGAGAAAGTCAAGTCAAGAGATATCGTTCGATCAGCTCTATAATGCTATCGAAGCCCTCCCATGAGATAGTGAAAATATAGAATCCAGAATACATATGACAGATATGGTATCGATGATCCGTGGAATATATGAGTCTATACCTGAGCGTCCGACTGGCCCACTTGCCTCCCCTCCTGGCACCTATGGTGAGACCTATTTTATCACGCAATCCATGCTCTGGCACCGTGGATACAAGTGGCTTATACATGCGACTGATGCTCTCTCTGTCTCTTGGCAAGCATGGAAGAAAAATAATTCCCTATCTCACTCTCGTCATACACAGTGAGATATTGAATATATCGAAGTATCTATACGGACGTTCATAAGACATCATCACCTCCAACAGAGCAATATTAATATCATACTCATGATCAATGAGGGAAAAACTAAGATCACACTCATTCCGAGAGATGTCGCATCATTGATGAATCCTCTTCTTATTGGATCCCTTGCCTATGGTGTCAATATTTCATTTCCTGAGACTCGAGGATTCTTGATACGAGAATATACGATCAATGAGCAGGATTTGCTACTCGCAAAGGCGTCAGTGATATGAATAACTCACATCATCAATGGTGAGTATCATGCTGGGATAGTACAACCTGGAAGTGTGATACTCACGACGAGCCTCAAACATGCCCGTGATATCGGACAAGAACTCAGGAGAATCCATGGTAAAAGTATCAATATCCTCATCCAATGACTCTCAGGAGGTAAATGAAAAATGCTCTCTCTATTCAAAAATCAAGTCGAATCAACTATTCTCATAGGAATCATCGATACATGGCGAGATGAATACGATCTCTGGAAACACGCGAAATATATACTCATATCAAAGTTGCCATTTGATCCACCGACTGATCCATATTTCCTCGCGAGA
>JACMPX010000004.1 GCA_014377245.1 Candidatus Altimarinota bacterium | reverse complement strand
TGGACTATATTGGGTAATCTCTGGAATCACTGATCCATCGAATTTTTATCATCTCTATAATATATTTGCAGATTTCAAGCCATCGAGTATTGTCACTACCTTCCTCGGACTCAACCTGAGTCAGGTCGGAGGGATCATGGCAGTAGTATTTGGGCTCATACTTGGATTCACACAATGGGTACAGGCCTATATGTCATTCCATTATACAACTAAGGCAAAAGATCCAAAAGAACCAAAAAAAGAAATAGAACCTAGTTCTGTAGAGGCAGTTCTCGATCCAGAGTTGATGCAGAAGATGATGCTCTATATGCTCCCAGTTATGCTCGCGGTATCTGCTTACTTTTTCCCACTGGGTGTCGGACTCTACTGGTTCATCGGTACACTCTTTGTCATTGCTCAGCAGTGGTACGTCAATAGCAAGGCAGAATCGAAATAGATAAAAAAACGTACTCATTATTCGCTACGTTTTTTTATGCACAGGATTTTATTTCTTCGTATTGTCCCTGATCTCGGTGAGTATTTTTTCCATATTGTCGAATTTCTGATTATAATTCGTTGTTTCAGTAAATTTGCGGAATTCTAACTGTACTTGATGAACGTATGGCTCCAGACGTTGCCCAATGAGAGGGAGATCGATGAGTATAGCGAGGGTCCATCCTATTATACCGATCACTATCGTGGCACCTACGAGGGCACCAAATCCTCTAGCAATTCCAGCTACGAAGTTAGGCCAGAGCATCTTCCACGGAGAACGAATATATTCGATGAATTCATCGAGTCATGCAGCCTCGATAGCATCGATCACTCATTCCACCTTTTCTCTTTCTTTCTGAGGGAGTTTTTTGATTATCGCTGATCTTTTGTTAGGCATTTTTTGGATATGTTCTTCGTCTTGGACTGATTTTTCCATAATTATATATTAGTATATACGGGGCAGTATAGTCGAGAATTTCGAAATCGCAAATTGAGAACATACCTGATTTGCTTTTTTTATAGTATTCATATACTATATTTTATTCTGGTATCATAATAAGATTTTTATTCCTATTTTTTTTCACTTGGACCCTCTTCCCATATTAGTTTTTATTGTTTTTGTTTTTGCTCTTGCTTTTTTTGCTGGTACAGAGATCCCGCTCATGTCTGTGGGTGGACACAAACTCGAATGATTCATCCGACAGAAACGCTGGGGTGCGCGTACGCTCGCCAAACTTAAAAAAAAGAATGAACGACTTTTGATCACAAACTTGATTGCTACTCTTTTTGTCACGAGTGCTCCGATGATTATCGCTGAGAAATATATTACTCCCGAGATGGTAGATATCTTCGGAGGATCTCCTGAGACAACATCACTATTTGTCTATATAATATCATTCATGGTAGTTCTTCTCTTCGGAGAAATCACATCAAAGGTGCTCGGAGTGAGATTCAATGACCAAATTGCCCTCATGGCGGCCCCTGTATACCAATTGATTGTATGGGTACTCCTTCCTCTCACATGGATCGTAGAACAATTCGTCAAAATACTCTCATGGGCTACAGGTGGCAAGTTCAATATGCATGGATCGACCGTGAGTGGAGAAGAGCTCGAAGCATTTATAGATATGTCACATGCGGGTGGGGCTGTGGAGGAGGATGAGAAGCGACAGATCAAGAATCTCCTCAATCTTTCAGATATGATGGCTGACTCAGTTATGACACCTCGGGTAAATGTAGAGTTTTTATCATTGGATATGACAGTCGATGAGGTTTGTGATTTTATGATGGAGTCCTCTCACTCTCGTCTCCCTGTATGTGGAGATACGACAGATGATGTTGACTCAGTTATGACATTTCGAGAGGCATTCCACCTCCAGCGTGAGGGACATGGGGATGCACATCTCTCATCACTCGATCTTGAGAAGATCATGAAAGTCTCACTCACTCAGCCACTCGATGATCTCTTCGAAAAATTCCAGAGATCTAGGCGTCATATTGCACTTGTCCTTGATGAACACTGAGGAACAGCTGGAGTCGTGACAATGGAGGATGTCCTTGAGGAGGTATTCTGAGATATCAAAGATGAGAAAGACCGAGAAGAAATCTATATGAAAAAATGAAAAAATGGTACTATAGAGGCAATCGGATCAGTTCTCATCGATGATATACTTGAGGAGTATAATCTGACTCCTGATTCAATAGAACTCCCAGAAGAGTATATGGGAGAGACACTATCCTATGTACTCATGTCTGAGGAAGAGGGATTCCCTCAGGCTGATGTCCTTGTATCATTCGGTACTGATGTCCGTATCACACTACGAGTCCTCGAGGTAGATGACAATGTGATATGACGTGTCGAGTGCAAGATGGGATAAAAAAATCCTTCCATAATTAGAAGGATTTTTTGATTTTCATGCAGCTTAGACAGTAGGAGACTCAGTTTCACTCGTCTCTGTAGTAGGAGTCACACCCTCTGATGGAGGGAGTGTTGTGAGAGAGATACGATATCCGAGGAGATCGCCTGCGATATTTATATTAGTTCCGCCTCGACCGAGGACTTTCCCTTTTTCCTCATCTTTCACGGTTGCTCGGATAGTCGTCGTCTCTTCATCGATATCGATATCCTCGACAATACCTGGAACGAGAGCTCGGCGTACCATCTCTTTCTGATTAGTAGTATAGTTGAGTATATCGATCTTCTCACCGAAGAGCTCATCAACAATAGTGCGTACTCGCATCCCTTTTGGTCCGATGAGGCACCCTGCTGGATCTACATTTTCATCATCAGAGGCTACAATAATTTTAGTCTTGACCCCTGGCATACGAGCAATAGATACGATCTCGACGACACCTTCCTCGAGCTCTGGTGTCGACATCTCAAATAGTTTCACAACGAGTTCTTTATCCTTACGAGAGAGGATCACACGAGGACCTATCACAGGATCGATCTCACATCCACGGATATAGAGATTCATACGTTGGCCTGGTATATACTTATCATTGGAGTTCTGCTCAGAACGAGGGAGGACAACTTGATGACCATTATAATCAAATACTACACGATTCTTCTCAACGAGCTCAACTCGCATATTCACGATAGTATCGACCTTGTCCTTGAAGAGATGATAGAGCTTCTCTTTCTCTGTTTCGCCGATCTTTTGGACGATAACTTGTTTGGCTGCCTGAGATGCGATACGACCGAATCCCTCACTACTCGTGAACTCTTCACTCACGTCGATCTCGACAGTATCTCCAATGATGAATCCTGATTCTTTACCACCAATATCCTCATAGCTGATCTCGATAGTATCATCTTCGACGGTCTCGACGATCGTCTTCTCTACCGATATATCGAGTTTACCAGTTACCATATCGAGTTTGACATTCACATTGGTGTCTTTGCTCGCGTAGTCTCGCTTGTATGCTGTTTTGATCGCTGATTCGATGATTTCGACGAGCTTTTCTTTACCGATTTTTTTTTCTGCGGCAATCTGCTCTATGGCAGCCTTGATTTTTGCAATATCGAACATAATAGGGATAGTTAATAGTTAACAGATGTAGTACCGGAATCTGGTCAAAAAAAAGACTCGCCCAGAGGGCAGGTCCTGTTTCAATTGAACTCATTATAAGGATAATGAGAAAAAAGCAAGAAATATAGTATTCTTAGTTGCGTTAGCGTTTCTAATAAGTGTTAAATAATTTTTTATTAATTTGCAGTATATAATTATACACCTACATATCTATTGATATTAGCTATATAAATAAAGCAAAACTTATTTGACCGATAACTGTTCTAATTTCTTCAATAATACTAGCTTTAAGTTTTTATGTCATACGACAAGATAAATCTGCTTTTATAGAAAGTCAACAACAAGAACAATTGCAAATTGAGAGATATAAAACTAAGATAGAAAATGAAAAACTTATCATAGAAAAAAATAGTAAACAAAAAAATTATTTCTCTAAAAGAAAAAATATTGCTTAGAAATATATGTAAGTGAATAAAAAAAATGGAATAATATAAACAATTGGTGGTTTAGTGAAGAAGTTGATTATTGTGTTGTTCAATATAAAAGTGAGAAATAGAAAGTATGAACTCTTGAAATTGAGGTCTAGAATGGTATATTAAAAGTATTTGAAAACTAAAAAGTATTTTACAAATCATTTTTAGTTTTATCGATATTTCCTTCCTCGTAGCTCCTCAGGAAAATGTTCTTGCTCACTTCTCTTCTCTTCCAGGTTATGAGCATATTCATATCATTTTCCATATCAGACCTCTTTCATGAGTGCTGTCGCAGCATTCCTCAAATGTAAGGGAACATTCAGATTGCCGAACTCACGAATATCATCGTGCATCATATGCATCGCTATGTATAGAGAGTTATCCTTCGGAACATTCGCGAGATAGTAGGCGGCGTTCAGTATCGGGAGTTCACACTCGGGCATCCCCATCTTTTCGACTATATCATAGACTGAATTCGTCAGGATGATAGCATGCGTATCATAGATATCCTCAGATGCAAAATTCATCATGCGTCGGACGATATATCTCGGATCTTCCCCACCTGCCAGCATCCGACCAATCCAGTAGATAGCGGCATCACCATCACTATCTCTGAGTGATTTGTGCATCGCAGATATCAGATTATAGTGTTCCTCACCATCTCAGTCATAGTTCAGTGATTTATTACCCCCCTCGAGTATCATTTCTCTTGTCAGAATTCATTCTCATTGAAGTATGCAAGCAGTTTCAAGCAGATTCAGAGTATTGCGGAGATCGCCATTACCGAGTTTGGCTATGAGTTTGAGTATTGTTTTAGTGAACTCAATTTTTGGATATCTCTCTTGGATCCTTACTATATTTTTTTCTATGAACTCGATGATTTCTATCTCACTGATCGGCTCGAGGACATACGTACGACAGCGAGAGAGGAGAGCATTGATCACCGTAAAGCTCGGATTCTCGGTCGTTGCTCCGATGAGTGTGATGATCCCTTTTTCCACCCAGGGAAGGAGGACGTCTTGTTGTGACTTCGACCAACGATGGATCTCATCGAGAAAGAGGATAGTCTGCCTGCCTACTTTGAAGTTTAATTGGGCTTTTGAGATGATTTTCACAACATCTTCCTTTTTCGAAAGGACACCAGACAGGTGAAAAAACTCGGCATCCAGTGAGTTTGCGATGACACGAGCGAGAGAGGTCTTACCACATCCAGGTGGTCACCAGAGGATGATCGATGGGAGTTTGTTTGCTTCGATGAATTTTCGGATGGCCTTTCATTCTCAGATCAGGTTTCATTGTCCGACGAGATCATCTATTTTTTCAGGACGAAGCAAAGATGCCAGTGGTGTGATGGATTTTTCAAATAGAGAGTACATATACCTAATTGTAGGGAAAATCGAGAAAATGTAAAAAATACTTGATAAATACGAAAATTGAGTATATTGACAGTATATTAATTTATTTTATTAGAATGTTATACCTAGTAGATAAGTTTACTCAATTACTACAAGAAAAGTGACTCCCCTATGCTCTAGCTCGGACAATAGATTTCGTAGGGAATAGAGTAGCTAGCTTAATAATTGCTTCTTCCAACATCCCAGAGTCTCCCGTCGATCTAAGTAACAAAAAAGTTCTTCTTGTTGAGTCGGTTTGAAAAATGGATTGATGGTGATTTGGAGATTGAATATTTCGTTTACCTATAGTGGAGTGGCTTTGAATGAATTCAGAGGTCCACATGTTATCAAGATGACAAAGATCACCAATTTTTGAAAATAATCCAAATATTTTAAAATCTTTTGTTATAGAAGATGATCGAACTCTATGATCAATGGTTGGTCTCGTAAAAAGATTAAGAATGGAATGATTCGATCATATTGTAGCTATCCATCCTACGTGGAAGATGCATCTTCTCATGTACCTTACAAAAACAAAAACCTCAACTATTCACACCTCAGCACTCTCACTCGATGAGACTAGAACAACAAATATTATTCATCTTTTTCTCTCGAAAGCACAAAGGTCCCTGGGGCATACTGTATCTGATAATATCCCTTCGCCTAAAATATACCAAAATCCATCTGAATCAGACTTAAAAAGCAGATTTGAGAATAACAAGAGATATATTTGAATTAATATAGGAGCTAAATCTGGTCTTCGCCATTTTCGTGACTGGCCTAAAGTATTTGAAAGATTAATTCAATCTTGAAGTATAGCTGATGATATAGTCTTTGTACTGGTATGAAAAGACGGTGTAAATTTAGTTGATAAAAAAATCATAAACTTACTGGGTAATAAAAGTGTATTGAATTTTTGTAATGATATGACACTTGCTGAAACATATGAAATTATAAGTTACTGTAATGCCTGATTTGTTGGAATGGACGGCTGAAATGTAAATGCTGCAATTGCCTTCCGACACATCACGCACGCAAGGGTAATCCCTATCTATAATGCTGTTGACCCGAGTTTGAGAGTACCCTCAGATATAGTCACTAGTGATATTGTAACTATTCCTTGCCCTGACTCCACCAATTGTTTCAGTATTAATATGGCCTCGCATTGCACTATTACTAATCAAAGTACACATAATAATGTACTAGTTCCACCATGTTTGCAAGATGCAAATGTGATAACATTAGTATATGAGTCACTCATTAGTATTATGAAAAAAGAGCCCCATTCTTGCGAATAAGACCCTTGATATTTTTATGGTGCCCAAGAAGGGACTTGAACCCTTACACCTTACGGCAACGGCTTCTAAGACCGTCATGTCTACCATTCCATCACCTGGGCAAATATATATGGTGCTCGAGATGGGACTTGAACCCACACACCCATAGGGCATACGCATCTGAAACGTACGTGTCTACCATTCCACCACCCGAGCAAATTATACAGATCTATGTACTTGTATGTGCACCCCTCTCGACTGTCGCACCGTTTTACGTATGCCCGCATTCGGGAGTATAGCATTCCCGGGTAGTCGGGATCGTACATTTACCATTCTGCTCTACGAACAAGTGAAGCGATTATAGAAAAAAGGGAACAGAAAGCAAATTTTTGAGTTATAAAAAGCTCCTCTATAATTACAGAGGCTAATGGTTCTATTTGAGAATCTCTCAATATATATTTGCTCATCCTTTACTTATTCGCAAGAGTAGTATGAAGATTGCAACAATAGATGTAATCCCAAAGTTATATCCATACGTAGGAAAGAATTTGGATGAATAGATTCAGTGTTATATGGGAAACAAATGAAATGATGAATAGTATATAAAATGTCAGGATGAAATTCAATCCAAGATTTCACAAGACAATATAATATACAATCTGACCATTGCTATCAAAATCAAGATAAAAATTAATTTTCGGCGAAACTATTACAGCGATTGGCTTTTTTGCAAATATTTTTCCACATAAAAACTCTTTTTGACATTTGCCCCCTTTTCCATAATATCTCAGGGATTTCTGTAGTATTATTTTTTCATTTTTCATTTTTATGGCGATTTCCAAAGATCTCAAAAATATCCGAAACTTCGGTATCTGTGCACATATTGATGCGGGTAAAACTACCACTTCTGAGCGTGTACTATTTTATACTGGTATCAATCACAAGATCGGTGAAGTACATGATGGTGGTGCGACGATGGACTGGATGGAGCAGGAGAAGGAGCGAGGTATTACTATTACATCTGCTGCGACGACTACGACATGGAAGGGGGTACAACTCAATCTGATCGATACTCCAGGTCATGTGGATTTCACGATTGAGGTAGAGCGATCTATGCGAGTACTCGACGGAGCAGTTGCGGTATTCGACGCCTCTCAGGGTGTCGAACCTCAGTCAGAGACTGTATGGAAACAAGCTGACAAATATGGAGTGCCTCGTATAGCATTCGCGAACAAGATGGACAAGACTGGTGGTAACTTCATGATGACCTACGAATCTATTATCAAGCGTCTCGCTGGAAACAAGGTCATCCCTATTCAGCTCCCGATCGGTCAAGAAAACGAGTTCTCTGGTATCATCAACCTCATCAATATGAAGGCATATACCTTCGCAGGTAAGATGGGTGAGACGGTTGTAGAGATGGAGATCCCAGCATCTCATCAGGCAGATGCAGACAAGTGGCATGCAGCTCTCGTCGAGAAGGCAGCTGAGCAGGATGATGAGCTAATGAACAAGTTCTTCGAAAATGGTACACTCACTGAGGATGAGATTAAACAGGGTCTCCGTAAAGGGGTCATTTCAGATATGGTCTATCCACTGATGTGTGGATCTGCCCTCATGAACAAGTGAGTCCAACTCGTTCTCGACGCAGTCGTCGACCTCCTCCCATCTCCACTTGACGTCAAGGATGGTATGGCTACTGGAGTCGATCCTGATGATATCGAGAAGGTCATCACTCTCAAACAAGATCCTAACGAGACTCTCGGTGCTATCGCGTTCAAGATTATGACTGATCCATTTGTCGGTCGTATCACCTTCGTCCGAGTCTATGCAGGTACTCTCAAATCAGGATCATATGTCCTCAACTCTGTAACCGGAGAAAAAGAGCGTATCGGTCGACTCCTCCAGATGCATGCGAACAATCGTACTGAGATTGATGAGATCCCAGCTGGTAATATTGGAGCCATTATAGGACTTAAAGATACGAAAACCGGAGACACTCTCTGTGATATCAACCGTCCGATCCTGCTCGAGCGTATGGTATTCCCTGAACCAGTGATCTCTATTTCTGTAGAGCCAAAAACAAAGGCAGATCAGGAAAAAATGGGTATGGCTCTCAACAAACTCGCTGAAGAAGATCCATCATTCCGAGTTTCTAGTAATCCAGAGACTGGACAAACAATAATGGCAGGTATGGGTGAGCTCCACCTTGAGATCCTGGTTGACCGTATGAAACGCGAGTTCAAGGTCGAGGCTAATGTCGGTGCTCCACAAGTTGCTTATCGTGAGACAATCACGGCTACAGTGACTGATGAGAGAGGTACACACAAGAAACAATCAGGTGGTCGCGGACAGTTCGGTGATGTGGTCATCACATTCGAGCCAATAACTCCAGAGCAACGTATTGCTGATCCAGAGGGTCTTGCTGATGAGACTGTATTTCTCAACAAGGTCGTCGGTGGTGTCATCCCTCGAGAGTTCATCCCAGGAGTTGAAAAGGGTCTCAAGACTGCCTATACTCGTGGTATAATTGCTGGATATCCTATCGTCGATGTGAAGGCTACTCTCACATTCGGTTCATACCATGATGTTGACTCTAATGAGCTCGCATTCCGTATGGCGGCGATCAAGGCATTCCGTCAGGCAGCCAAAAAAGCTCGCCCAGCACTCCTCGAGCCAATCATGCTCGTCGAAGTCAATACTCCAGAAGAGTATATGGGTGATGTCCTCGGGAATCTCAACTCCAAACGAGGTCAGATCATCGAGATGACTGAGCGAGGTATGGCGAAAATCATCCGAGCTCATGTCCCACTATCCGAGATGTTCGGATATTCGACAGATCTCAGGTCATCGTCTCAGGGTCGGGCTACCTATGCTATGGAGTTCGCTCATTATGCTCAAGTTCCAAACAATATCACTGAAAAGATCCGAGCTGAACGCGGAGTGAAGTTCGAAGAAGATGATGAAGAATAGTAAGTATAGAAATATCCCCTACGAAAGTGGGGGATATTTTTATATCTTTAGAGTCCAGTACCAGTTGGAACATCTAGTGTTTTAGGTATTTTGACATCTACATTGATCTTTGGTGTACCTTGTTGAATAGGAGTTACCCCTCATCGCATCGTCAGCCACCAGGCTCCAGCCCCAACTATGATTAATAGAATTATTACTATGAGAACGGTATTGACACCAGACTCAGTGTTTTGGTTTTCCATATTATTTAGTTAAGAAATAATTAAATATGAGCATACCTGATTCCATATAGATAACAAGGACAAATGAAAGACAAGAGAATTAAATGAGAGAGTTTTATACCTCAAAATAATACCCTTTTAGCAATGAAAGGGTATTATTTGAGAGAAGTGATACTATTTGAGTTGTCCCTCGATTTCTCCAGATATCTTAATCGATGGTCTGAGTGTCTTTGCTCCGAGTGCCCATTTTGCCGGACAAGCTGTACCAGGATGTGCCTCCATAAATTGGAGAGCTGTGATTTTGCGAATCAGCTCTTCTGAATTGCGACCCAGCGGGCCACTCGTGACCTCGATACCGCGACATATACCATGAGGATCGATAATATAAGTACCACGACCTGCTATTCCTGATTTCTCATCGAGGATATTATAGGCGGCAGCGATCTCAGTATTATGATCAGCGAGCATCAAATATGGGAACTTTTTCATTAGACCTTCATGTTTTACCCAAGCTCTATGCGAAAATATTGTGTCTGTAGAAACAGCAAGAATTTTGACTCAGAGTTCATCAAACTGAGATTTAGCATCTGCCATGTCTTTGAGTTCTGTAGGACAAACAAATGTAAAGTCAGCAGGATAATAAAATAGTACGACCCATTTTCCATGTACATCTTCAGAGGAAATGTTGGTTTCGTCGTCCTTGATAGGATCATAAGCGGGGAGGTCAAATCGAGGAGCGATCGTATCAATTTTGACTTGTTCATAGAGGTATTCTTCGTGATTGTGTCAACAAGACATAGATGTGATAGTTAGAGTTATATATAATTCAATAATAGAATGCTAATATAGCATAATAATTTTTGATCTGAAATCAAGTTAAAATGAGAATTATTCTCATAATAGGACTATTCACCCAACATAGCTCTGAGCATCCATGCTCGTTTATCAATCTGTCGCTGCGATCCTACGATAATATCTTGAGTGACAGCATCATCTGCAGTGGACTCTGCCATTTCTCACATTTCGTTTGATATACACTCATAATCGGCAAGCATATTTTTTTGCATTTGTCTGGCAGTCATCGGGAGAACATATTCTTTGAGCTTTGTAATCTTGAGTATATCTGTGAGAGTAGATATCGGATTGGATCTGATGGCTCGGATCCTCTCTGCGAAGAGATCAGTCTCGTCTGCGAGCTCGTCATAGATTTCTCCGAAGAACTCGTGATCATCTTCGAAATGGGGACCTATAACATTCCAGTGACACAATCTCGCATTCTGTGCAGTGAGGCTATAATCAGCTATAAGTTGGTTGAGAGCAGTAAGGCAAGGGTTGTTTTCCATAAATATTATGTTAATTACTAAGATTCATATTATATCCTTTTTTCTTGAAAATCAAATTATTATGAGAATAATTCTCACTATTATTCCTTGCAATTATAGATTTTTCTCTATAATTAAATTATGCAATTGCAGAGATATACAACGCGTATCATCTCATACCAGAGAGAGTCTTTTATGACCCTCTTTTTTTGTATTTCTAACTCTTTTCTTTTTTGAAAATAATATTCGTCACATGAGGTGTCCTCTCAGGCATAGGAAAAGGGATTGCAGCAGCATCGATTGGAGCACTTCTAGCAGGGTCTGATAAGCGGGTATTCTGTCAAAAATTCGACGGATATCTCAATGTCGACCCAGGTACAATGAATCCAACACAACATGGAGAGGTATTTGTCACGGCTGATGGAGCTGAGACAGATCTCGATATCGGTCACTATGAGAGATTTCTCGATACGGATATGAGTCGGTTCTCATCATTCACTTCGGGTCGTCTTTATGAAGAGCTCATTGCTCGGGAGCGTCGTGGTGACTTCCTAGGTGGAACTGTCCAGATTGTCCCACATCTCACAGATCTCGTCAAAGAAAAAATAAGGCTTGGATTCGAATCAGCCAATGCTGATATCTCAATTATCGAAATCTGAGGAACCGTATGAGATATGGAGAACGAATATCTCCTTGAGACAGCGAGACAACTTCGTCATGAACTCGGTGAGACGAATGTTCGATTTGTTCATGTAGCTCTCCTACCCTATTTGTTGGCTTCAAAGGAATTCAAATCAAAGCCAATCCAACATTCTGTGCGAACCCTGATGAGCTATGGAATTAATCCTGACTTTCTCATTGTTCGAGCTGACACCGATATACCAGAGGATATGATGATCAAGATTGCCACAGCCTCTTGACTGGCTCGTTCCTCGGTGATATCCGCCCCGACGCTTGACTCTATTTACCGTGTTCCTCTTGCATTCGATCGAGAACATTTCGGTGAGAAAATCACAGAAAAACTCGGTCTGGAAGTACAAAAGCCAGATATGAAAAAATGGGAGAAACTCATAGATAACATCGATACATCTCAGGATGTACTCATTATAGGTATAATAGGTAAATATGTCGATCTCGAGGACGCATACTACTCTCTCAATGAGTGACTCAAGTGTGCTGGATTTTATTATAAAAAACGAGTAAGGCTCAAATTCATAGATGCTGAAGATATAGAAAATAGAGGAGTCCAATTCCTCAAATGAATCGATGGGATATGTATTCCAGGAGGATTCGGAAGTCGTGGAACTGAGGGGATGATCGAAACGGCGAGATATGCAAGAGAAAATAAAATCCCATATTTAGGGATCTGCCTGGGATCCCAGATCATGGCGATCGAATATGCTCGCAATATTCTCGGTATTGCTGATGCATCGAGTGAAGAGTTCACTCCAGAATGAACTCACAATATCATTCATATTATGGAAGACCAGAGGTGACTCCTATCCAAATGAGGGAATATGAGACTCGGGAACTATGAGTGTATTATCAAAAAAGGGAGCTTGGCAGAGAAAGTATATGGAAGATTGGATGCAACGGAGCGCCATCGTCATAGATTTGAGTTCAATCCAATATATCGTGAGCAATTAGAGAAGGTGGGATTCATCGTATCAGCAACTTCACGCGATGGGACACTTGCTGAGATCGTGGAAGTTGCAGATCATCCCTATATGATTGCAACACAGGCACATCCCGAGCTCATCTCTCGTCCAACAAGTCCTCATCCGCTCTTCATGGGATTGGTTGCAGCGATGATCGCAAATAAAAATACCTAACATCTACACAATCTAGGATGGCAATAACAATGAAAGATATAACAGATAAATACTACTGCTAGTTCTTGATACCAACAGTACCAGATTTTATACTCCCTCTGATACCTCAAATAGCTCTTGGATAGGGTTGTTCTCTGAGGAATGAGGCCATATGTACAATATTATCTCAAGCCACCTCTATCATCGATTTAGTTGGTTCCTTGCTGAACAGCTTGGTCAATTGCTCTTCATTCTTTCCTTCTGCATCGCCCAGCCAAGAAACAGAGTTACCAGGTGGGATCGTCATGCCATTGTATGTAATAAAACTTAACAGATTGCCTGTAATATGTTGGGCTCCATCCTCTGCACCAGTGATGACAAGACTAGCAACTTTGTTGGCCAGTGGTGATGTACCAGTTTCGAGTAGTGAATCATTCAGCGAGTCCATACGCTCGACAACTCGCTGCATGAGAGATGAGTGTAGCCCCCACCAGATTGGTGTCGCGAATATGATGATATCTGCTGCAATTATTTTTTTGAGTATTTTAGGCCATTCATCACCTTTGCCCATATTTTCCTTAATTCCTGGTTTGATATCATAGTCGATAAGGCGTATTATCTCACTTTTTACATTTAATCTTCCTAGTTTTTCCGTTAATAGTTTTACTAATACTGCCGTGTGAGATAGTTCATTTTTTGTCTTCAATGTTGCGAGCAATACGATAGCAGACAAGGGTTTTATCGTATTTTTACTTGAGGATTCTTCTTGGTTTATTTTTTTCATAGAGAGCAAATTAATATAAATAATCTCATACATTATATGTCTTTTGATCTATAAAACAAATAAATATTGCTATAATTTGATAGAGTATTTCTTTGATCATCCTTATATAATTACAATAAGGTCTCATCCTGACGACATCTCTCGTCCATCTCGACCTCACCCAATCTTCATGGAACTCGTGAGAGCCTTGATAGGGAAGCAATGATGATAGGCTCTCATTTATCTCTTTTTTACCTTATCCTATTTTTCTCGATATTTCAACCGGAGATGTAAACTTAATTACTACAATTGTAACAAATTTTGAGATTATTCGAAGTCAGAGAGTGTTATACTCGTTGAGATCGAAATAGTTGGATCCTCATTAAGGAGGATTCTTCTTTTTCACCAGGAAAATCACATTTCTAGATTCATACGTATATATGGATGTATGAATGGGCTAATACAGGTAGGATTGCTGGCGAGGCAATCAGGCGCTGCCCAAGAGAGCCAGGGATCTTTGACAGGATAAATCTGGAATGAAATATTTTTGACATTTATTGAGCTTGGAAACATGTTGATCCATTCGCTTCATGAGCCAGTGGCAATGTTGCGAGTTGATAACACCGTAGGACCATTACACTGCCCATCTTCGGCACAGACCCATGTATCAGTAATTCCATCATACAAAGTAGAGCTCGATATATTTCCACTATGACTCAGTCAGAGATCAAGACCCTTTAACTTGAGAACCTGAATATTGCCAATACAACCACTGTTAGTCGGCATATTATAATTACAAATTATTGTTGGATTATTCAGATCTTGCTCAATGTTCCAGCGGAAATATACCCTTGTTCGAGTAGATTTGTTTATGAGGTAGAGCTCCTGCACAGATCCTGTGAGTACAGGTATGATATCAGCAATAATCCTATCATCATCATCACCTACTATACTTCCACTTGCATCAGCATCTTGGTCTCATAAATCGATATTGGCATTGCCATTATAGTCCGTGAACTGAGTGAAATACTCTCCATATCGTTGATAAGCACCGCTAAAATCAGCCTGAATACCAGGCAGATAACTCGATCATCAGTTATTACTACTTTGCAAGCATCATCCAGTTCCCATATTAGAACCACTATTAGATCGACAAAGATATATTCCAGTACCAAATGTTACAGAGCCAAGATTCCCATTCTTTCCATAATTTCCTACTCCTGTAGGGAATGTATAGTGTCAGCTCGATATCGCATTTCCTACAGCTTTTCGGTTCCAGTATTCTTCATAATCGAGAGTTCCTCAGTCCTTGATTCATGTAAAAAGTTGTTCAGAGAAAAAGTAGAGCTCTTCAAGGAGTGCTACTCGATTGAGTGTTTTGATACGAGCGATAGAGAGATTCTCGACAGCGAGAATCACACTTGTGATAATCAGAGCAAAAAGTGTCATAGAGATCATGAGTTCAAGGATCGTGAATCCTTGATTATTTTTGGTCTTCTGTATCATGATTATAGAGGTGAACGATGAGTATAAATAAGACAAAAAGAGCACGTCAGAGTTTTATTGCTGTTGGTTTTTTGGCAAAAGAGTGAGGACCAATAAAAATTATTTCATTAGTCAGGGGATATTCGATTGGGTATTTTGATGCATTATCTCATACAAAAATAACTCCTATATTAGTTATAGATTTGCGAATATATCCGAATAAGATTATCCCAATTCGCATCCATATGTTTTTTGACATATCTCTTGAAAAAAATAAAAATATATATATTCTATATACTATGTCTGATTATATTACAAATTCCAAAAATCGAAAATTAAAAACAAAAATTCTTCTGTTTTTATCTCGAATCAATATTTGAGCTGGCAAGCTTCCACTCTCAGGACAAGTAATTATTTTAATGGAATGAGTATTATTGCTTTCATTATTTTTTCCATGGTTACAACTTGTATATCTCAACAATGTTGTAAATGAGTATTATGCTTTTTCTCATTTTGCACTATTTGTGGGCTATGGCGTATGTGCAGTAACCTTAATAATTCCATTTTTTCTACTTTCTCATACTAAGAAAGAACATCTCAGAGGAATATTACCATTTCGCCTTTCTGATACTCAGGCAATCGTATTTATTATGAGCATTTTACTCATGACTTTGTTAAACTTAGTTATAGTCAATAGTCTCTATACTGCAGAGTTAGCTGTATGAGCAACCCTTGGTATAGGCTTCAAAATGGCATTTTCGAGTATCACTTGTATTCTTGTTGCATCATACTTTCTCTCTAAATCAACTAAATCGGCAAACACGGATATATACTATATTGATCATCAAACTGATGATGAACTCGATGAATACAGATGAATTCTTACAAGAGATGATGAAAAAAAGAAAAAGAACATGAGTCTACCAATTTAAACTTGACTTTGTATGAAAAACTATATTATTAGTCAAGTAACCACTGTCTACAATTTGGGCAAAATATCTTAATTA
>JACMPX010000030.1 GCA_014377245.1 Candidatus Altimarinota bacterium | reverse complement strand
TAGTCTTGCCTGCAAAATCTGAAAACATATAAAGTATGATACCTCCAAATACTGAAACAAAAAAATTGAAATAAAAAGTCTAAAAAGTACATTAGGTGCAATAAAAAGAAGAAATAAAATGATTTCATCGCTATAAAATTAATTTTTTTACATAAAAACTTGAAAAAGGGAAATAAATGATATACTAAATTATATGCAAGGCAATACAATGAATTTCATCCCGACTGGTAACTCACAAAAAGTAGCAAAAATGCAGAAAGATCTCCCAAGACTCATGGGAAATATGGATCATATCATTGCGAGAATGATATCCAAAATAAATACAAACCCACAACAAAAACTCAATACAAATAGACTACGCAAGCAAGTACAAGATGCGATCCAAGGACTATATATACCAGATATAAGTTTTGCTATGGAAATGGTAAATAATATTTACAATAATCCCCTGCTTTTGTGATGAGTTGAACAACCACCTTCCTATCCTCCAGTTATAGAATATACGGTTCCTCAGTGACGCTACTATACGAATTGAGAGATCCGAGATATACAAAATGCAAAAAGAGCAGCCAAAGCAAAAGATTTTGTAAGTAATAATATAACTATCACAAGATCCCCAATGACGGTAGAAGAGTATCAAAGCTGATATAATTCACTGATTTGAGTAGATTTTGGTATACTCAAATCTATAATTATCCATGAGAAGCATATTGATGTGATAACTGGACAGATAAATACCCTAAATTATTCATATCCAGAGATTACCGCACAAATATGATATCTTGTGAGCACTATCACAAATCCGAATAAATCTGTAGAACTCATAGGCATTTATATCTATCAGAATCCTAGCATACTCAGGGAACTCCTCGAATTCCTTGCCAATCTCGATGTCTCCAATCCAGATGATCTCATTGAGGCGAGAATCACTCTCAATGAGCTCTACTTTGCAATAACTCCCAAACCATAAACATCTATGACTCTCATAGCTCTAGTCCAGAATTCTCCTTACACTCTCATCTACTTTTACCCAAAAGATGATACTCCAGGCTGCACCCTTGAAGCTCAGGACTTTACGAGGCTAAAGTGAGAATTCGCAGAGCTGGATATCCAGATAATCGGTATCTCAAAAGACTCAGAAGTCTCTCATGCGAAATTCTGCAATAAGTACAATCTCGGCGTCATTTTGATATCTGATGAGGATGGATCTCTCCATGAGCAATACGGAGTTATATGAGAAAAGAAGAACTATGGCAAGGTTTCTATTGGAGTGATTCGCTCAACCTTTTTCCTCGATTCTACATGAAAAATCCTAAAAGAGTGGAGAAATATAAAGGCGACTGGACATGCGGAGAAGGTACTACGAGAAGTGAAAAATCTAATATAGAAAATATGAATATACTACAAAATCAAATACAAGTTGCTCTCACTGCACTTGAGATGAATCTCGATCCAGTCATATGGCGTACGAAACTCAGAATACAAGAGCTCATGGTAATGCAAAATCCAACTCTAACCGAGAATATTTTTATTACTCATTTGAATCATCTTTTCGTGCTCTTGATTGTTGGAGTATCTGTGTGAGATTTTGTTCTATCTACCTATGGTGAAATATCTGAGGAACGATACGAGGAAGGTGAATCCGAACCTATACTTATAGGCGATATACCTCAAGCAAAGACATATGGGACTGCGGTAGAATTCAATGAACGTTATTATGCGAGATGACTCCTTGAGTGAAAATTATACCCTCAAATTCGTCATGAAATAAAAAACTTATGAATGAGCCAACAAGTAGCTGTTATAGATAATGCAAATGAAAAATGACTTATAGTAAATAGAGTATTTTATAGAAGAGTAGATACTCCGAAAAATCGTACTAAAACTGAACTGCCAAGTTTAGTAGTTGGATAAATATGGTTTGTAAAAAATGAGAAAAAGACTATACTCGTCTACTATGTCTAGTCTCTTCCAATTACAATCTCCATACAAACCAATGGGCGATCAGCCCGCTGCAATCAAGACGCTCGTAGACTCGATTAAGGCATGAAACGATTTCCAGACACTGCTTGGTGTGACAGGTTCTGGGAAGACGTTCACTATGGCGAATATCATACAACAGCTCCAACGACCCGCACTGATCATGGCTCATAACAAGACGCTCGCGGCTCAGCTCGCTCAGGAGTTCAAGGAATTCTTTCCGACGAGTGCCGTCCACTATTTTGTCTCATATTACGACTATTATCAGCCTGAGGCTTTTGTCGTGAAGAGTGGTACCTATATCGAGAAAGAAGCAACGATCAACGAAGAGATCGATCGTCTGCGTCATGCTGCGACTGAGTCTCTCCTCACACGCAAAGATGTCATTATCGTCGCATCAGTATCATGCATATATGGTATTGGTGAGGTCGATCAGTACAAGGCTCAGTGTCTCAAATTCACCATAAACCGAGAGTATGTGATAGAGAATATCATCAAGGAACTCGTCATGGTACAATTTACCCGATCGACAGCCGACTGGAAACCGGGTATGTTTCTCGTGAAGTGAGATACTCTCGAAATCTGGCCATCATCGAGTGAGTCGATTATCAGACTCGAGTTCTTCGGTGATATGCTCGAGCGGATATCTCGGATCGAGCATCTCACACACTACCTCATGAATGATCTGGATGAGATTGTGATATTCCCAGCGAAGCACTTTGTCACGGAGAAGTGAGTCATCGAGTCCGTGATCCCAAAAATCAAACACGAGATGGAAGAACAAGTAAAGTTCTTCACAGAACATGGCAAACTCGTTGAGGCAGAGCGTATCAAGATGCGAGTCGACTATGATCTTGAGATGCTCACGGAGACAGGATACGTGAATGGTATCGAGAACTACTCGATGTATCTGGGCAATCGTAATGTATGAGAGCCTCCTGCAACTCTGATGGAGTTCTTCGGAGACAACTTCCTGACCTTCATCGACGAGTCACATATGACGATCCCCCAGATTGGTGGTATGTATGCGGGTGATAGAGCGAGAAAGGAGAATCTCGTGAACTATGGGTTCAGACTCCCCTCTGCCATGGAGAATAGACCACTCAGATTCCCAGAGTTCGAGGACAAGATCGGTCAGACAGTATTCGTATCCGCTACTCCGTCAAAATATGAGGCCGAACATCAAAAAGTGGTTGCCGAGCAAGTCATCCGCCCAACTTGACTCCTTGACCCTGAGATTACGATCGAGGATATGGAGTATATGGTGGATTCTCTCATGCGCCATATTGCAGCTGCTACAGAGCGAGGAGAGCGTTCACTCATCACAACCATTACCAAAAAGTCATCAGAGGATCTCGCTACTTATTTTGCTGAGAACGGGCTCAAGGTCAGGTACCTCCACTCAGAGATCGAAACCCTAGAAAGACTCGAGATACTCAGATCCTACCGTCTCGGTGAGATAGATGTGATCGTCGGAGTCAACCTGCTCAGGGAAGGGCTCGATCTTCCTGAGACATCTTTTATCGGGATTCTCGACGCTGAGAAAGTCGGATTCCTCAGATCCAAAACAAGTCTACTCCAGATCATCGGTCGTGCTGCTCGCAATGTGAATGGATACGTCATCATGTACTCAGCAGGCTGTAAAGAGTCGATTGCGATGCAAGATGCAATCGTGGAGACCAATCGTCGAAGAGATGTGCAAATCGCCTATAATAGCACGCATGGTATCACACCGACTACGATCATCTCATCGATCAAAGAGATATCTATCCCATCGAAGAAGTCCGAAACATTCGAGTGAAAGGCTGTAATGGGCGATGTGAGTACCTACATCAAGCGTCTCGAGCTCGAGATGGATGTAGCCGCTGCGAATCTAGAATATGAAAAAGCTGCACAGATACGAGATGAGCTCATCGGAATCAGGAAAAACAAGAGATAAAACTCTGAGAAAAACACCCGAGAAAAGAATTGACAATATCAGATAAAAACTATACTGTGGGCTTGCGAGATACAAGTCCAGAATCATCTGTGGCTCGAGTTTACTCGCAACAAATAAATAATTCCCTGGAGGGGATAATGTTAATCGAATTAAATAAGGATGCTGTAACAGGCAAAGAAGCATCTCAGGTTGCACTGGATCTTTGTAAAAAGATGCAAGGCAATCTTGGACAAATGCCAAAAAATATCGAACTAGTACTCACTAGTTGTGGCAGAAAAATCTTTAAAACAGATAACGATGCAAAAATATTTTTGAAATTTGTATTCAAGGCCTTAACTGGTATATTCCCTTCCAACAACGCTATCACTGTTCCAGCTTTACGCCGGATTTCAGAATACGCCTAAAAAGGGAAATCAAAGTCCGCTCTAATCGAGCGGCTTTTTTTATGCTCTGAAAATAAAGTGTATTCTTCTATTTTCGTATTCAATCGATTTTCTTTTCCCATTCTCATTTTCGCTCCATGGCTTTCTCGGCAGCATCCTGTTCTCATTTTTTCTTCGAGCTTCCTCGTCCTCGTCCGAGCTCATGTGCGTAGAGCGATACGGTGATGATATACGCTTTGTTATGATCTGCTCAGATCTCCTCGATAACCTCATAGATAGGTGTGATACCCCAGACCTCTTGAGTGAGCTCTTGAAGAGCAGACTTTGGATCGACAAAAAGTGACTGTTCGAGGATATTGGGTAGAGTCGAATAGACATGTTTTATTATGAACTGTTTGGATATTTCGAATCCCTGATCGAGATAGAGTGCTCCGATGATCGCCTCGAGGGTATTGGCGAGGATATATGGATTCTCATGACCGCGAGCATTATACTCGCCTCGAGAGACCTGGATAGCATTCGAGAAATGAAGCCCAAGCGCGATCTGAGCCAGGTTGCGACCACGCACGAGTGCAGAGCGGATATCCGTGAGCTCTCACTCAGGTTTCTCAGGAAAATTATGGTAGAGAGCCTCTGTGATGACGAGCTCGAGCACTGCATCACCAAGATACTCAAGTCGCTCGTTGGACTCACTATATCCATCCGTGACCTCATTAAGAATGGATCTATGGACACAGGCGAGTGTATAGAGATGAGGATTTTTTGGCAGGATTTGGAGAGAAGCGAGCAGTTGGCTCACTTGGGCTTCAAACTCTGGACGAGCAAATCGGATGGAGATACGAGACATAGGGAGTGGGGTTATTTTGGATAATATTACTAGTAAAAGTAACGATTTATGGCTTTAGATGGAGCTTTTTATTTTTACGAGTTTTAGAAAAAAAACATAGATTATATATCTTATCAAATAACGATCAAATAAGAATTTAGCTTAAAATAGAGGTTTACTAGAAAATATTTGAATATTTACAGTATTTTATCAAATAACGATCAAATAAGAATTAATTTACCCAAAACAATATATATTTTGCATGTTTTCTTATATTACTTTTTGAATTAAATATCTTTATCATTCATTCATCTTTTGCAAGTTTTTATTAGTCTGAGCTATAGATGAGTTCTATACATCGATCCAAAATCTTTCATACACAGATGGATTAGACATTCGTGTTCACCAGAGACAACGAGGATATATCACTTTCAAGGATATCTTTCGTGAATCATTGAGTCCCATCACCAATTTTTTTCAGGATAAAAATCTTCATGATTCTTATATATTTCAATGAGTTTATCGATAGAGAGGAACATAGCGGGTGTATTGGCTTATCTGACTATATTCTATCTGCTTTTCCCTTTTGTCAAAACATAAAATCTCTCAACTATGTGAGAGATTTTCATGTATATTATACTCCAGTCTTAAATATTCGAAACTTTCCATCGGTAGCCTTGGGAATGAGTGTGTCTCGTTCTTTCAGGAATGTTGCGAGTGCTCCGTTGATGAATACCTTACCAGAATCATCTGAGAAACGCTTGGTGAGTTCGATTGCCTCATTGACTGATACGGATGGTGGGATTGACTCTCCAGTCCAGTATATCAACTCTGTGAGAGATATGGCGAGGATGAGAATATGCATCGTCGGGATCGTCTCGAGATCGAACCTGGGAGCGATGAGCGATATGAGTCCGATGAGTGATCATTCGTTTGCTATCAATAACTTCTCCATACCATCGAGGTAGACCATATCAAGCGATAGTGAGTGGTCCCCTAGGAAATACGCACCATAAAAAATATCTCGGTCGAAGGGTGAAATATTAACTCGAGCATAGAGGGTCTGCAGGAGGTATTCACGCGTTTGACGACGAGATATCATAAGAAGTATCGATTAGATAATATGGATGCAAGTATGTTAAGGTGAATACATATCACTCTACTTGTCAGCAACGTCCTCGATCAAAAAAACAAAGACAAGAAAGAAGAAATTATGCACGGATTTTTGTGGGAGTCTTGCCGCGACCCGTCTTGATACGGATAACCTGACGTCACTTGTACTGTCCTGTGATCGGTGAAGCAAAATGAGCGAGAGCCATAGCCTCACCCGCAGCGTTATACTGGAGAGAGATGCCGTCTTTGAGGCGTTTTGCATTGAGCTTGAGCCAAGCTGAGTATCGTTTCTTTCCTCGTACTTTTGAGAGTTGTTGTTTTGGAGCGAATGTCATATTGTTGAGAATTTAATTTTATACTGTATTTGAGCTCCTGTCACACGCGAGGAACGAAGCAATCATGTTCTAGAAACTAGAAACATGGATCGCCATATTCAACTACGCTACTTTCGAAGATAGCGGACCAAGTAGATTATACTACTGACACATAGATATCACGATAAATCCGACCGTCGAAGCGCACACGACGTTTTTCTTGAAATGATACCATGCCATCTACTGTCGCAAAAAGAGTAAAGTCTTTTCCTTGATCTACACCAGTACTTGGCCAGAATTTGTTTCCTTTTTGTCGGATGATAATATTCCCAGCAATTGCTGGTTGTCCACCGTAGATTTTTACGCCAAGTCTTTTGGCTTGCGAGTCACGACCATTGGTGGTCGAACCCATCGCTTTCTTATGAGCCATATTCGGTTAATTAGTTAGTAAGAATTAGAATACTGGAGAGTGAGAGATTATCGATTGTTAGCAAAACGTGCAAATGCCTTATTCGCCTCAGCCATCTTGTAGACATCGAGTTTCTTTTTGACAGCAACTCCAGTCTCTGTAGCAGCATCGATGAACTCTTGAGCGAGAAAGTAGCAAAAATCTTTACCATCCTTACCCCGAGCAGCTCCGAGGATCCAACGTGATGCGAGAGCAAACGAACGACCTGGAGGTACATCCATCGGTACTTGGTAGATAGATCCACCGACTCGCTTTGGACGACACTCAACTTTTGGCATAGTATTATCTATTGCTTTGTCGAATATATCCTCAGGATTGTTATATCCCTTTTCACGAAGGATATCGAAGGTATTGTTGAGGATCTTGTGTGCAAGAGTTTTCTTACCATTCTTCATGATATAGTTGACGAACTTTTGGAGTCGCTCGTTTTGTGTTGAGAATGATACACTTCCTTTTGTACTCATATGAGTTGTAGTTAATAGTTGATTTTTGGTATTGAGATGAGGTATCTCAGATTATTGCGATTTATTGCATTATGCTATTTTTTTGCTTTTGGTTTCTTGGCTCCGTAGAGTGATCGAGACTGATTACGCTTGTCGACACCCTGACAATCGAGGACTCCTCGTACGATATGATATCGTACACCTGGAACATCCTTCACACGACCACCACGGATCATCACAACAGAATGTTCTTGGAGATTGTGTCCCTCACCTCCGATATATGCGATTACCTCATAACCATTTGTAAGACGGATCTTCGCGATTTTTCGAAGAGCTGAATTTGGCTTTTTTGGAGTACTCGTATATACCTTGAGACATACTCCTCGACGCTGTGGAGCTGAGAGAGGTGCCATGACTTTTTTGAGAGTATTTTTGTTGAATTGGAGAGCTGGAGACTTACTTTTTCGAGAGTTATCCTTTCTTTTAGATCGGACGAGTTGACTGATTGTAGGCATGATAGAGAATTATTGAAAATGAAGGAGCAACAGTTTGATATTAACGCTTTGACCAAGATCAAGCCTTACGAGCCTTATGGAGACCTGGTTTCTTTCGCTCGACTTTCCTTGCATCTCGTGTAAGCATACCTGCTCCCTTGAGTGCTTGACGAAGAGCAGTATCTGCAAGAGTAAGTGCTCGAGCGATACCATGGCATATTGCCTGGGCCTGAGCTGATTCTCCTGATCCAGCAACAATCACATCAAAATGAAAATTCTCATACATACCAACAGTCTTCAGAGGTGAATAGATAGTTTGGAAAAGATCTGCACGCTTGATGTAGGTATCAATAGGAAGTTTATTGACTGTTGAGGCCCCCTTTCCAGCGTAGAGACGAACTTGAGCTACTGCTGTCTTGCGACGACCGATAGCGTATGAATACTGAGTTGTAGACATGAGTAATAATTATTAGAGTTGAGTGGCGAAATGAGAAAATTAGACGGCGAGTATTTGTGGTTTTTGAGCCTCATATTGGTGTATAGGACCTGGGATAACTCGGAGCCTGAGAAGCATACCAGCTTGGAGTTTATTTTTTGGGAGCATACCTTTTATCGCATGTTCAAGGATATGGGCAGGATTTTTGGCTCGCATCTTGGTAAGGTTAGTCTCCTTGAGACCACCGAGATATTGAGAATGAGAGTAGTATATTTTTTCTGTTTCCTTTTTTCCAGATACTGCCACCTGAGCAGCATTGACTATAACTACATAGGCACCATTATCAATATGAGCAGTGAAGTCGACACGATCTCTTCCAGAAAGCTTACGAGCAATCAGAGTTGAGATACGACCGAGACTTTTTCCAGCCGCATCGACAACGAACCAAGGTCGATCTGTAGATGAGATTTGTGTTGAGAAGAGAGTTTTCATAATTCAAATGGAGTGAGGAGTGGAAAGGAAGTGTAGCGAATTTTATCTACGAGCAGAATGCGGAATTAAGTGACCGAAGGAAACATAATTGAAATGAAATGATCTGAGATAGAAAAGCATAACTATACGAGTTCGAGCTTGACTAGAAGGGCTCCATCACCAACTCGATGCTTGAGAGGAGTTATACGAGTATATCAACCGTGACGGTCCATATACTTCGGAGCTATAGCTATGACTGCACGAGATGCTGCCTCAGTGAATACCTCAGGAGTGATATATCTGATCTTATTGTATTCTGTTGCAGCACTTTTTGCCATTTCGATAAGTTTATCGATCGTGGGAACGATAGCAAATGCTCGCTTGTTGGTTGTGATGAGTGATCCATTCTCGAAGAATGATCCGACAAGACTACGAACTACACTTTTTCGGTGTGCTTGGTCTTTTCATTTGAAGTGGAGATTTTTTTTGACTCGGTGTCGCATGGGAGAGAAATGTTAGATTGTTTTGAATACTGGATTGATTAGATTAATCATCTCCGAGGAGTTTGAAGCCACGAGTTCCGAGTGCATCTCGAACCTCTGTCATTGCTTTTTTACCAAATCACTTGATAGAGGAAAGTTTTGCCTCAGTACATTTGGTAAGGTGCTCGATAGAGAGGATATCACCATTGACGAGAGCATTAAGTGTACGAGGAGAGAGTCCCATGATTTCTATAGGAGTATAGCTCTCTTTCTCGAGATCAGCCTTGACCTCTTGTTTCTCACGTTCGATCACTTGGCGAATATCTGCAATAAACTCACCTCCAACCTGGAGTGCATCTTCATTGAAGAGTGCAAAATATGATTCAAGCATCTTCCCAGAGAATTTCACCACATCAGAAGGTGACATCACACCATTGGTTCGGATAGTCATTTCGAGTGAGTCGAGATTAGTCAACTCACCATAGCGAGTATCTGTAACTTCATATTTGACGCTGATTACTGGAGAAAAGTTGGCATCAACGAGGAGAACTGAGGTATCATCTTCACGGTGCTTGAGCTCATCTATACTTACATAGCCTACATTTCGCTCTATGCGAATCTCAGCAGTGAAGTCAAAATTAGTATCGAGAGCAGTGATGTATACTTCTGGATTATGGACAGTAACTCCTGCTGGACACTTGATATCTGCACCAGTAACTATACCACCCTTTTTCTTAGAGAGAGTGATCCACTCTATACCTGATTCAGACTTCTCTATTATAAGACCCTTGAGATTAAGGAGGATATCGATAATAGAGTCATGAACCCCGGGAAGAGTTGTATACTCATGAGTAACTCCAGCTATCTTGACACCAGTTACGCGGGTACCTGGAATAGATGAGAGCATCACGCGACGGAGAGAATTACCGAGAGTAACTCCGTACCCAGATGGAAGTGGACCAATAGTCAGACATTCTTCATTAACACTGGTACCCTTTCGAGAGATCTTCGGTACACCGATGAGTGAGTGGATAATGTGCATAGAGAGAGAAGAGAGAAAAATTAAACGAGAAGGAGGAAATGAAGGGAAGTAATATATAAGAAAATGAATTCGTATATTCTTTTCTTACTTCGAATAAAATTCTACGATACGCTGGATATCTATCATCTTGTCAAAATCACTCGGACCTGGGAGAGAATTCATCGTGATAGAGAGTTTTTTTGGATCTACTGTGAGCCATTGTACACTCGTCACTGATGCAGTCTCATTCTTTTTTGCGAACTCACCGAACTCTTCAACGAGAGTCTTGTAGAGAACTGATTCTTTGAGTCGCTCTTTGATCGTGATGATATCTCCTATCCGCACCTGATATGATGCGATATTGAGTTTTTTACCATTGACGAGGAAATGAGCATGACCAACAGACTGACGAGCTTGCATGATTGTACGAGCAAAGTTAGCTCTGAGCACTACATTATCAAAACGAGTTTCGAGAAGTGTAATCATCTGATCACCAGTAACACCAGTTGTCTTAGCAGCCTTCTGGTAATAACGAGCGAATTGTTTCTCTGATACTGCATATTGTCGTTTTGCAGCTTGCTTTTTACGGAGCTGTACACCGAACTCAGAGAGCTTATTTCCTCTCTTTACCTGACGATGATTATCTTCAAGATTGTATTTTTCTACTCCAAAAAGGTTATATCCTTCACGTCGGCAGAGCTTCATTTTTGGTCCAGTGTATCGCATACTTTAGAATTTATGATTTAGAATTAAAACGAATAAATATATATTAGAGTTT
The DNA here is from genome assembly GCA_014377245.1 of Candidatus Altimarinota bacterium. Lineage (GTDB taxonomy): Bacteria > Patescibacteriota > Gracilibacteria > BD1-5 > UBA2023 > JABFSX01. The sequence goes on along the minus strand of JACMPX010000030.1, from coordinate 7,530 downwards.
TCGAGCCTTACGTTTGCGGCAGCCATTGTGTGGAACTGGTGTGATGTCAAATATAGCTGCGATATCTACTCCAGCAATTGCAATTCCACGAACAGCTTGCTCACGACCAGCACCTATTCCTTTTACATACACATTAGCTTTTTCTATTGAGTGGAGAGTTTTTGCCTTGCCTACTGCATTCTCACTTGTTATTTGAGCAGCATATGGAGTCGCTTCGCGAGCACCCTTGAATCCAGAGCTACCACCAGTTGCCCAAGTGAGTACTTCTCCCTCGAGAGATGCAACGACTACGTGAGTATTATTGAGTGTCGCTGTGACAAAAATATTAACTTCAACAATATTTTTACGAGTTTTTTTTGAGCGTCGGAGTTTTGGAGTAGCCATATGATAGTAAATTAGTGGGATAGTGAATGACAAGAGTGTGATTGGTGAGTAGTGATTAGTTCTTGGCTAATTACAAGTCACCGATATACTAAACGTCTATTTCTTTTTATTCATGATTGCAACTGCTTTTCCTTTACGGGTACGAGCGTTGGTCTTGGTTCGTTGACCACGAACTGGGAGACGCTTTTTATGTCTGGAACCACGGTATGATCCGATATCTTGCAGAGTTTTGATATTTGATGAGATTTCCCTACGAAGATCACCCTCGATCACATACCCTTTGAGCTCCTCACGAATAAGGTCAAGCTCAGACTCGGAGAGTTCACTCATTTTCTTATTATGAGCAATACCTACCTTGGTGAGGATCACCCGAGCGAGAGATCGTCCAACACCGAATATATACATCAGTGAGATTTCAGCATGTTTAGAATCAGGGAGATTTACTCCGGCAATACGAGCCATAAGAGGAAAGTTAAAATTTTATTTAGAAGTGGAGAAGTTTTTCTCTATTCGATTAGCCTTGTCTTTGTTTGTGCTTTGGCTCATCACAAATAACACGAACTACGCCTTTGCGACGGATAATAACACATTTTTCACAGATTTTTTTGACTGATGGTCGGACTTTCATGGGGAGAAAAGTTAGGAGAGTATTACGAGTTTAATCAGGGATGATACTGTATTTCTCATTCCTTGATTTGGATAGTGTTGTGTTCGGAATTATCTGCGGTATGGTGTAGATCCTGGTGTGCGGACTGGAGCATTGGCATTGGGCTTGCGGAAGGTAATGCGTCCTCGAGTGAGATCATATGGAGTGAGCTCTACAGTAACAGTGTCTCATGGAATGAGACGAATGAGATGTTTCTGCATCTTACCGCTGACATAGGCCCTGATGACCATATTCGAGAACTCTTCTGGTAGCTGTACTTCAAATATAGCTCCTGGAAGCGACTTGAGTATTTTTCATTCTACTTCGATTTTATCGTCTTTTGACATGTTTTTGAGTCTTCTATAAAATAGCTGGCAAGAGTATATATAAAAGAAAGAGTAATGCAAATCTATTTTGTGTAAAATATCGATGCTCTCTATCGAGCAATCTACAGACTGTAAATATGAGAGCACAAAATGTGAACTATTATTTATAATAAAACCTAGAAATAAATTCTGTAGTGGATTCAGTTAGATAAAATACAGTATTGTATCTATTTTAGATTTGTACATCTCTATTTTTTGCAGGAGTATGAGAAATATGCTACAATCGTATACATAATTACCAATGTATGACTATCGAAAAATTGTTTGCTGAGTGTATCGAGCTCGGGGCCTCAGATATCCACATCAAGGAATGAGAGCCAATAATACTCCGCATCGAGTGAAATCTCATCAAGAGTAAACATGATGTCATTCCAGATAAGATAATGATGTTTGATTTTCTCTATACACTACTGTATAAGAAAAAAGAGAAGATTTCATATTTCAAAAATAATATGGAAATAGACTTTTGATATATAGCCTCAGACAATACCTCATACCGTGGTAATGCGTATATGTTCTCAGGGAAGATAGGACTTGCACTCAGGCATATACCAGAAAATATAAAAAATCTCATAGAACTCGATATACCTAAGAGTATCGGGAAAATCCTGCAGGCCAAACAATGACTATTCTTGGTCACGGGTCCTACTGGAAGTGGTAAATCAACGACTATGGCATCTATGATAGATGCAATCAACGAATTCAGATCTGAGCATATTCTCACGATCGAAGATCCTATAGAATATATATTCAAAAATAAAAAATCTATCATTTCACAACGCGAAGTAGGTAGAGACACTGTATCGTTTGCTCAAGCTATACGATCTGCTATGCGTGAAGATGCTGATATCATCATGATTGGTGAAATCCGTGATGCAGAGACTATGGATATAGCATTGAGTCTGGCAGAGACTGGTCATTTTGTGATATCCACTCTCCATACATCATGAAGCGTCGAGACTATCCACCGTATGATACAATTCTTTCCATCAGAGATAGAATCCCAGATACGTATGCGCATCTCCAATTCTCTCGTATGAGTACTTTCGCAGCGACTCATCCCTCGTATTGATCGAGTATGACGTGTTGCAATCCGCGAGATCATGTTTGCGACATCAGCGATACGTAACCTGATAAATAGGTGAGATCTAACTCAAATAACTAACACGATAGAGACGAGTTCAGAAGAAGGCATGATCACCATGAAAAAATATGCTGACACACTCAAGGATAAATGAATCGTGGAAGAAAAATCATACAGAGGATACTTCATACACGAACAATATAGCTAAAGCGAATCAAAAAATCTCTCCTTAGATTGATCAAAAGAGAGATTTTTTAATTTACATAATTGTATTACTTCCTCTGTACCATCTTATAGAATTCGAGCTTATCTCCGATCTCGATCGTAACATCACCCTTGAAGTTAATACCACATTCATCTCCTTCCTCTGCTTCGATGACATCGAGTGGTCACTTCTTCAGATTAGCGACCTCTCCTGATCCAACCTTGTGTCCAGCTCGGATGACTCGGACTTTTGATCGTGGTTCTATACGACCAGTATCGACACCGAGACCGACGATCATCATCGACTTGTTCTTGCCAGTATAGAATATTGCCTTCGCAGTAGCAGATCCGAGCTCAGCCTCCTCATAACGGATATCGATCATACCTGTTATAATAGACTCGACCTTCTCTAGAACATGGTAGATGACTTTCTTGTCGATGAACTCGATTTTGGATTGTGAAAGTGCTGACTTCGCCGCTGGGAGTATTCCTACATTGTAGGCGATCAGGAGTGCCTGAGAAGTACCCGCCATCATGATGTCCGATTGATTGACATCTCCGAGTGCGGCATGGATGAATGTGACTTGTGTCTCAGGAGTCGAGAGCTTGGCGAGTGAGGCCTTGAGTGCCTCGAGTGATCCACCTGTATCAGTTTTGAGTACTACTTTGAGCTGCTTGAGTGCTCCAGACTTGAGTCGACCCATGAGCATCGCGAGTGATGCTCACTCAAATGCGTGGATAGATTTTTTGTTCTTGGCAATAGAGTATTCCTTGGCTCTAGTTGTCGCAATCTCTGGACTCGAAACAACCTGGAGGATATCTCCACCCTCAACTACTCCTGAGAGACCAGTGATCTGGACAGGTGTACCTGGGCCTGCAGACTCGATATTGCGAGCCTTGTAGTCCTTCAGCGTACGGACACGACCTGAAACTCCTGCACAGACGATATTATCAGTCTTGTGAATAGTACCCGTATTGATGAGGATAGTCGCCACAGATCCGAGCTTCGCATCCATATGTGCCTCGATGACAGTCGCTACTGCTCCACGATCTGGGTTGGCTCTGAGCTCGAGCATCTCCGCCTGGAGGAGTATCATCTCGAGGAGTGTGTCCATACCAAATCCTGTATGAGCCGAGACTGGTACAACGACGGTAGTCCCTCCCCAATCCTCGCTCTGGAGACCTTGTTCTGAGAGTTGTCACTTTATCATATCGATATTGGCTCCTGGCTTATCCATCTTGTTGAGTGCGACAATGATCGGGACTCCTGCCTCTTTAGCATGATTGATCGACTCTATAGACTGAGGCTTCATTCCCTCATCCGCAGCTATGACAATCACGGCGATATCAGTGAGCTTGGCTCCACGAGCACGCATGATAGTGAATGCCTCATGTCCAGGAGTATCGAGGAATGTGATGCGTTTATCGTTTTTGGTAACTTGATAAGCCCCGATCTTCTGAGTGATACCTCCGGCTTCACCTGATGCAATCGTCGACTTACGGATAAAATCAAGAATCGACGTCTTCCCATGATCAACATGTCCCATCACTGAGATGATCGGTGAACGAGTTATCCAATGAGCCATATCATCCTCATGTATGAGGTCTGCGATATTTCCATCCATAAGATCAGATACTGACACATCTTCTGATATCTCTTTGGTGACCTTGATCTGGAATGCTTCACCGATGAGAAAACACGTATCAAAATCGATCGGAGCGTTGAGTGTGACGAGGACTCCGTTTTTCATGAGCTCTCCGATAACCTTCACCACGGATACTCCGAGCTTGTCTGAGAACTCCTTCACAGATATCATATCTCCGACTGAGACCTCCTGACCCGTACGATCGACGAGAATTTGCTTCACGTCTTCGAGTGCTTTTTGTTGTTTTTTGGATTGCTTGTGTCCACGGCGAAATGACCCATCATCCGCATCTCATCAGACACTTTTGAGAGATTTCTTTTTGTTTGCATCATAGTCTCGAGCTCCTCCCTTGCCTCACTTCTTCGCAGTTCCATCACGAGTAGGCGTCGAGAATGATATATCTCGCTGGAACATCGGTTTCGAAGAGTCTCTGAGTCTTGCAGGACCTGTTGGTGCTGGAGCTGTTGTACCAGATGGTGATGGAAATGGTCGCGGAGATGAACCAGCTGGACGAGGTGGACGAGGGCCACGACGATCTTCAGGAGGAAGTTGCATCACTGGTCGATTCTCAAGTGGTCGGAATCCTATAGAACTCTTCTGGAATGAGATGAGTGGCTTCTTAGTTGTATCTTGCTCTCTAGCTAGAGGTGCATTCGCTGACTGTTGCTTCATCACTGATCGCATGAGCCCCTCACCTGCGTGCTCTCGTGATACGAGTCGAGCCGTTGGTCTCTCTGTCTCAGACGAGATAGGCAAAATATCTGCAACTTCTACAGTTTCAGATTTTTCGATTTTTCGAGCGATGATTTTTGGTCGGGATACCGTCTCCTCTACTATTTCTGAGGTAGGCTCAGTTGGTTTTTTTGCCACTACTTTTGGCTTAATTTTGAGGATTTTTTTGTTCCCTGTTGTACTCTCTACTTGAGAGATATTGGCGTAGTAGTCGTCCTGGATATCGTCCTTGGGTGTCGTCATGAATTAGGGGGTTATATATGTAGGGTAGGTCATAACTCTACTCTTTTACTACAAAAATATCGTTCTTGATACAATCAAAAGACGCTTCTCTAGTAACGCATACGAAAAATGTAAGGGAAGAATATCGAAAAGAAGAAAAATGTCAAAAAAGAATGCGAATGGGAGCTAGTGTTGGGAGATGCGACAAAGAATAAGAATAAACTTACTTATCAATAGATATTAAAGATTCAAGAAACTTATCTACGATTTTCCAGGTATCTAAAAAAATTTGTTCTCTTTGTTGTCCAGATATAGTAATATGATTTCAGTGTCTTGCATTAAATGCATAGTCTTGTTTCCAAGAATCAAATTCTCGTTTGCATCATGTTAAATCTTGAAGTTTTTTCCATTGTAATACCTCTAAATAGTTTGATTTATGTGATTGGTTTTTTGGATAATTTTCTTCATTAATACCGAATTTAATTCAGCAAAAATGACGAATTGACTCAATTGCCCTATAACAATGAAAGCCTGTATCTATAGGAAATCTGATTGCCTTATTTAATTCACTGAAACATCTTCGAAGGTAATGTGAATTATTAATATTTTTATTTAAAATATCATGAATAGTATTTATTTCTTTATCGACACTGGATATTTTAGCTACGTTTCTTTTTGCAATACACGGAATATCTACTCAAAAAACCTCATCAATTAAATTATCTATATTCGATATTCTAATAATCTCCACAAAATAACCATTACCATATATATAACTAATTAATGAAACCTCCTCTTGTATCAGATCTTGTATATTATTTTTAAGTGTGTAAATATCAGTTACAATTTCTTCACTTTTCATTTCAACTTACAATTGGTTATTTAAGATATTAAAGTAAATATCTCAAATAGATGTTTCTATTCTTTGTGGTCAAAAAGTAAGTATTGCTCTTTCTGGATGTACTATTCAATACATATGATATATCTGCATTTATTTTTAGATTAATTTCGCCTATTATATGTCTTCCCTATTTTTGTACAGTTTTTTCCAAGTTTTAAAAATCTCCCACCAGTATAGTGGGAGATTTTCGATATTCAACTTTATCCATTCTTCTGGCTACCGTTTTTCTTGCGATCAGTCTCTGTGAGCCATCTCTTGCGGAGGCGGAGAGATGAGGGAGTCACCTCTACATACTCATCATCACCGATATAGTCAAGACAGTCCTCGAGAGTCATCTTGCGAATCGGAGTGAGACGGATTGCCTCATCAGTTCCAGAGGCTCGCATATTGGTGAGCTGCTTGTTCTTGGTAGGATTGACCACGAGATCAGATCCCTTGAGATGCTCACCGATGATCATACCCTCATAGATCTCGACTGCTGGTTCGACGAGGATAGGACCTCTGTCTTGGAGATTGAAGAGTGAGAACGCCATAGTCATACCACCACATGCCGAGATCATAGAACCGACTGATCGCTTCTCGATAGCTCCCTTGTATTCCTCATAGTGATCAAATGATGAGTAGATGATACCCTCACCTTTGGTCTCGATGACGAATCGTGAACGAAACCCAAGGAGACCTCGAGTCGGTACATCGAACTCCATACTCGTGACGCCGTTGACAGTATTCATATTTTTACAGATTCCCTTGCGTTTTCCGAGCATCTCAAACACAGTACCAGAAGTAGATTCTGGAACCCACATGACGACTGACTCGATTGGCTCATGTTTCTTGCCATCTACCATATGGAATATGACCTGTGGAGCACCGACCTGCAGTTCGAATCCTTCACGACGCATCGTCTCAACGAGTACAGAGAGGTGGAGTTCTCCACGACCGGATACCTTGTATGAGTTACCATCTGACCCATCGAAATCGATCTTGAGTCCAACATTCATCTCAGTTTCTTTTTCGAGACGATCACGGATCTGACGAGAAGTGATGAATTTACCTTCTTTACCAGCAAATGGTCCATCATTTACCATGAATTCCATTGTCAGAGTTGGCTCATCGACAGTGATCGGAGGCATAGCGACACAATCTGGATCTGCACATACTGTCTCGCCTACATAGATATCAGGGATACCTGCGATCGTGATGATATCGCCTGCAACTCATTCCGTGACCTCCATTTTCTTGAGTCAGAGAGAAGTGAGTACCTTCGAAATCTTACCCGTTCGGCGAGTTCCATCATTGGCTATGATCGTGACGACTTGTCCGACCTT
>JACMPX010000029.1 GCA_014377245.1 Candidatus Altimarinota bacterium | reverse complement strand
TGCTACTGGAGGAACTGGTGCTACAGGACCTGCATGAGCAATCGGAGGAACTGGTGCTACAGGACCTGCTGGAATAGCTGGACCTGCATGAGCAATCGGAGGAACTGGTGCTACAGGACCTGCTGGAATAGCTGGACCTGCATGAGCAATCGGAGGAACTGGAGCCACTTGAGCAAAATGAGCAGCATGAACAGGTGGTACAAATGGTGTCAATTGAGTGAGTGGGTATGAGATAGTTCAGACTACTGGTGCTAGTGCAACTACAGCAACAAGAACACAAGTAGCTACTTGTCCAAGTGGAAAAAGTGTTATCTGAGGTGGATTCACATCTTCGGTATGAACTGCAAATAGTGCCAGTTTTCCTAGTGCTACAAACACTTGGACTATTTCAGTAGATCGAGTGGCAAGCGGTAATAATACTTGGACGCTCACAGCATATGCTATATGTGCGACAACACTCTAGTATATTCTCGTCATAAAAAAACACCTCAAATGAGGTGTTTTTTTATGTATATAAAATAAAATTGGCAAGCAAAATAAATATTTCTTTTTTTATTTGGATATATTTTACTTATACTCTTTGTGTTTATACCTTTTCACTTTTTCTCATGGACGATATTATCAAAAAACTCAAAGCATCAGGAATATCATCTGATATTATAGAGAAGCTCAAATCAGGTCTCGGTGACAAGTTCGAATCGAGTATCATGTCTGATGGATTCAAGGCAGCAGCTGCGAAGGTCGGTATAGATACAACAGATCTCCCTGAGATTGATTTCAAAAATGCTATGGAAGCAATCAAGGAGTTCATAGGTAAGGATGTCGATGGTGACGGTAAGACGGGTATATCTGAGGCTATCGATAATGTAAAAGATGCTGTGAAGAATACTGACATGGATCAAGTCAAACAATTCGCAACAAAGAATGTAGGAGGAGTATTCAAAAAAATCAAAGGATTCCTTGGAATCAAGTAATCGCATGAGTAGAATAATAAAAATTATTAACCTTTTTATATATGGCTGAAATATTTGACTCTTGGTCATGAAGATGGATTACTATGCCTGATTTGAGAGATCCCAAATGACATAGAGCAAAAGCCTTAGCACAAAGAGTATTAGATGAAAAATGATTAAGCTCTCAGCCTCCCTCAGCATTCTCTTGAAAAAAGACTAGCTATACAATATCAACTGCAGTAGCAAAAAAAGCTGCTAATATAACAGGAATGGAATAAGACATGATTCAATAATAGTATTTATATAAGTAGATACTATTATTTGTTATATTTTTTTATACCAGAACCTGCATTCTTCTCCTCCATTGAGAAGTTTTTTGTTAGCGAGTTGATTTTTCCCGATATCATGACTCGTGATGAATCCGCCTCACTGTTCGCCTACATTTTTAACCAGTTTTTGGTATATTGCATCTATTTGGTTATTTTGTAATCGGTTTCCATATGGAGGGTTCGATATGATGATACCTTCTGATACTGGATTACTGACGAAATCGGCCACTGCGAATGTGATATCGAGATCGACTCCTGCACGCTTCGCATTTCACCTCGCGATCCGTATCATCTCTGGATCAATATCTGTCGCTGTGACCGTGTATTTGCCACTCGGATAGATCTTGCTCCGAGCTGTATCTTGTACTTGTTGGAGGACAGTACTATCATGGAAACGGAGCTCCTCTACACGAAAATGTCGAGCGAGACCTGGGGCAATATTGCGAGCGATCATCACTGCCTCTATCGCTATAGTACCAGATCCACACATGGGATCTGAGAGGGGAGTAGAGTATTTCCAGTTAGCGAATGCGACGAGGGCGCTCGCGAGATTTTCTTTCAATGGGGCCTCGCCTGCCTCTCGTCTGTAGCCACGTTTGTGGAGTGGATCTCCCGTGATATCGAGGAGAATATGACAGATATTATCTATAATTAGTATGAGTATATGTACTTCTATACCATTGGTGAGATTTGGAGTATTGAGTGTCGAGAATATTGCCCGTTGGCTCACACTCTGGATCGTCGGAGTATGTTCGAGTGTAGATCTGGTCGAAGCTGCCTCAACTATTATTCTTTCTTTTCCTGTGAGATAATCTGTCCACTTGAGTCCATTCAGAGTATCATAGAGAGTATCGAAATCTTCTATTTTGCTCGATGTGAGCTCGATATATACCCGATTCGAGAATCGACTCCAAATCAGGAGTTCGTACATATTTCGGTCTGTTCCGGTACAGGATATGAGACGATCTGTTGCCCGGATCTCACTGCATCCGAGTCGTTCACATTCACGTTTCACGAGTGACTCCAGTCCGGATTGACAAGTGAGTACGAGCCTTCGAGTAAGTATATTGATTTGATCTTGCATGAGAGCGAGTGTATGGAAAACCAGAGAAATATCAAAAAGAAAACCCCTCTGAATGAGGGGCTGTTCTATTATTTTTTTGCTTGACGTGTGAGATAACTTATCCACCCAATTGTTACAAATACGACGAGTGCCGTGAAGGGTATGGTGGTGAATACAAAAAAATATGGGATATTTTGTAGGCTCATTTGGATTTTTGGACTCAAGATATACCCGATGAATGAGATGATAGTAATACTGCAAACTATGAGTACAGAGATCGAGAGTTTTTTTAAAAATTAATTAAATTTTGGTAGGTACTCACTCACATATCTCTCTTCGCATTCTTTAATCGTCTTCACAGCTTCAACTGTATCATAGAATCCGCTAACTTTGCAGGTTCCAGGTTTTTTGAGATCCTTGTAGTGTTCCCAGTAGTATGTAGTTTCTTTTTCCCAATGAGATCCAAGCTGAGTATAACTGGAGATATGATCCATACGCTTATCATCAGCGAGGACTCCGATCACCTTATCATCAACTTCACCTCCATCGTCGAATTTCATAATACCGATAATACGGACTTCTGCGAGACACCCGGGTACGAGTGGCTCCGTGACTCCTACGATCTCTATATCTAGGGCATCATTATCGTGATCCCAAGTGCATGGGATAGCACCATATGCAAACGGATACGCTAGTGAGGAATATCCAACACGATCGAGCTTTAGTGTACCAGTTTCAGTGATGATCTCGTACTTGTTGATCGTCATAGAGTTGATCTCTACGAGTACATTGACTCTGAGCCTTGCTTCGTCAGCAAATGCTGGGAGGATATGGAGGAGATTGAGCATAGTTTTCGACGGAGCGATATCGATATTAGCCATATGAGGTAGTTAGAAAGTAGAATAAAAAATTCGATTTTTGAAAATTTACTAGACAATACTCTATTGAAAATAAAAAAAAATCAACCCCCAGTATACACTTAGGGTTGGTTTTCGATTCACTCTGATCTAGAGAATTTCATAATTAATAGAAACAGTAGTCATAATCTCCAGTTGTCCTGCTGATATCCCTCCAGCATTGCCTGCTCCATCACTGGATACCTTCATCATTTGATTCTGGTAGAGAATTGGTGGAGAGCTCTGATTCTCATTGATTGATGTCACTTTTCCGATAGTTATACCGCTTGCTTGAGCCATGTCCTCTGCCTTTGCTCGAGCCTTCGCTATTGCGAGAGTTCGAGCCTGTTTATAGAGTTCCGTCTTATCATCTATATCATATGAGGTACCTTGGATCTGGACACCAGCAACCGTACTCACACCCGTGAGAATCTCATCCACTGTTTCGAGTTTTCGGATTTTGATAGCGAGTCCGTGGGTTGCCACGAATCAGTCAATTGTCGATTTTCCATTATCATAGATATAATTTGGATTGATAGCAATATTTATACTCTGTATGTCTTTTTCGGCAATTCCATTTTTTAACAGCAGATCCTTGAGGGTTGCTATTTTTGCTCCTACTTGAGCAAATCCTTCACGAGTTGTTTTGGTTTTCTCTTCAGCTATAATGGTCAGGAGAAATGTATCTGGTGTAGCAAAAACCTTGCCATCACCACTCACTGAAATCATATTTTGGTTTCCGCTAGTTATTGTACTATTGTGATTGATATTGTTGCCTATTATCCAAGCAGAGGCTATGATCGCGAGACCTATTATGAGTGCTGAGAATGATGTATTCATAGTGGAGATATAAGAGGATAAGTATAAGAATTGATTCCTATATAAATAGTATAGTCACAAGTGAGATGAAATCAATAATAATAAAAGTCATCTATATTTTTGCATTTATCGCTAAGTTGTATATTATTGTGATAATAATATCCTACTACTATGTTCGGTCATAAGCCCAAGAAAATAAAACCCAAAAAAATCCTCTTCATGGCGGCTGTCGGATCTCATAATCTCTGAGATGAACTGATCCTCAAGGGTGAAGTTGAATATATACAAAAGCACTATGGAACAAATATTGAGATCACAGCCTGTACGTATGATCCTACGAGTACGATTATCCGTGGTGATCAGGTGAAGTTTGCGTCATATTTTCCTAATGATGTCATGCACAAACCATTTCATAATATTGGCTATTTTTTCCATAATATATGGCTCATCGCTCGTGCTGATGTATTGATTATCGGTGGTGGTGGGATCATCTTCGATAATGAGCCAGGAATATCTTTCTGGTCTCTTTTTGCTCAGTGGTCGTGGCGTGTCAATATAGCTCGTATAGCTCATACTACTCTCCTATTTTGGTGAATAGGACTTGAGGTCACAGAGGTCCACAATAAGATGAAACTCCGTAAACTCTTCGTACCAGGCGATTTCATACTTGTTCGAGATGAACAGAGCAAATGACTCCTCGATGCCCTCGAGATACCCTCAGTACAGGTACAGGATATAGTATTTCTCTATGAGCCACCACAGCTCGCGAAGCCGATCTCCCCAATCAAGCTCGTCGGAATATCTATGAGATGATGATTTCTCGGGGAAGGTGAAGCTGTGATACCACTCCTATATGATAAGCTCGTAGAGCTCGGATACAAGCCGATATTCCTCGTATTCTCGACCAATGGCGAAGAAGAACAGAATGATATTCTCTTCATACGCAAGGTTATGATAGGGAAGACCTATAATGCAACGAAGAATATCACTCAGACGCTCGATATGTTCCCATTTCTTCATGCTGTCATCGGTATGCGACTCCATGCAGGTATACTCTCTTGCGTCCATGAGATACCATATATTCCGATATCATATGGTCCCAAGACGGATCAGCTCATAGAGATGCTCGATCTGAGCCATCTTTCGATGTGAGCATCTGAGATGACTCTCGAGGACTGTATGTCACGATGGGAGATACTTACACGAGACTATGACCGAGAAAAATCCAAGATGAGAGAGTCTCATATCTACTTTCGTGATACTCTCATAGAAAAGCTCAAAAGTATCTAAAATTCAATCTCAAATTTGTGATTCTCATACTTTTCGCTATACTCTGCGAGTCAATATAATTCATTTATAATATTATGAAAAAAATAATACTAATATCCATTCTTATCTTTGTTTTATCATCTTGCTCATTTTTTCAAAACAAGAATAACGGCTCATTCACAGATCTCTATCAGGCTAATGTGCGCTCTAATATAGCATCTCTGGATGAGTTGTTAGTACTCCTCGGTGTCAATCGCCATGAGAGTATTGTAGGAGCAATACGCAGTGGAGTGAGTGTTCCTGGTATACTCAGTGGGAGCCTCTCTTCTGATTATGTCTGACTCATCGATGGACGCAATTCTGAGTCATTTTTTCGTAATGTTCGTCTCCTCTTCACCTCACTCGTGAACTCAGGATCTATCACTACAGATGAGATCTGAGTTATCTCACACTGAGCAGATAGCTGGCTCTCATACAAGAATATAGTAGATGCAGATATGATGAGTGATGATATCAAAACAGTTCTCAAAAAATATGAAAATAGTTGGCTCTCTCTAGCGGCAAAACCAGATACTAATATCTCTGGAGAGGATCTCGTATCATATAATATAGCTCGCAATCTCACAACCAGGTCTCTCTCAGATATAGAAAAATATCTCACAGAATACCCTATATTGAGAGATACTGCAGATCTCGGGATGAGCGGATCACTCCATGTATGGACTGTAGAGATTGATCGCGAGAATATAGTATCTCTCTCGAAACAGATAACTCGAGATCTTGCTGGTACTGGTATAACAGATAGTGACATAGTGAATCTCCAAAAAAACCTCGAATCACTCTCATTCTCAGGAAAAATGGGACTTGACCCTACGAATGCGAAAATATTTACTCTCGATGGTATATTCTCGGAATCAGGTAAGACGATAGGAAATCTCTCTTTTACCAAAAATGAGAATAATAATTCAGTACGTCTCAGTAATCGAGAATCTCGTAGTGAGATGATCCTCAACTATGGAAAAAAGGACAATCGATATAGCTTCGATGGATCACTGAGTCAGTCATGAACAGAGATGGGAAAACTCAATTGATATATTGAACTTACTGGTATTAAGCTCCGTGAGCTCTCTCTCGAGGCGTCAGCCCAAGGTATGACCATCACACTCAAACATAGCGTCGATGGAGACAAATTCACTGGTAAGCTATCGACGGTAGTGGGTACAATGGAGTGGTCTGGAACAACTCGTGATGAAGCACTCAAGAGTCTCAAAGTCACGGGTACATCACCAGTCGGATCTCTCACCGCTAATCTCACAGAGAGTGGTAGTATGGTAGCAGGGCCTGTAGTAGTTAAGTCTGGAGAAGAGACAATATTGAATGCTAAATTAGCACTTCAGATAGCAAAGCAAAAATTCGCAATAATTCTCGATATCCTCTCGCAAGATTTCCCAGCTCACTTTGATCTCGATATCTCAGCAAAATCAACACCATCGACTAAGCAAGTAGTAGTGCCCACCAGCTCGAAGTCATTCCAAGATCTCATGACTGAGATTAGTGCACTCACTCCAGCTGATCCAACATCTACTGAATTATCGACAGAGTTTGGTGTACCAGGAACAGGCTCAGTATCACTTCCAAAATAATCAATTATCACATTCCCTATGCGAAAAGTCATCATCACTGTTACTGTAGTGGCCCTTATTCTCTCTATCCTCTCGACTTGACTCATTGTGTTGTTTAATACGGAGAATCCTACACAGACGCCTATAGTCTCCGGAGAATAGTTAATAATTTTACCCTATTTTCCTATGAATTCCTATATGACCTCGGAGGAAAAACTCGATGCCGTTTATATCATGCTCAAAGATAATCAAGCTCGTATGAGTAGAGCCTTTTGGTATAGAATACTGAAGTGGATACTCATACTTGGGATTGTATATTTTACATTCACTCATCCTGGGTATGTTGCGGGTAAGATCACAGAGTATATACAACCCATAGTTATCGAACAGATGAAGACGATAATGAATAATGAGAAAAATGGACTCCTCGACCAACTCAAGAAAATAATGCCAAGTTCAAATCAAAAAATGAGCGCACCACAGAATTAATATATGGTCATTACTCCTCTTTGACATACCGAGTTTCTTGTGGATATAGCGAATCCTGCCTGAGACAATGTACGGATACTCGTCGATACTTGGCTCTCGGATTATGTCGTGGGTGATCTGATGGAACGCAGTACAAAAATAATACTCGATTCGGATAAAATGACCTCTATCGATGCGATCTATATCTCTCATCCTCATACAGATCATCTCGATCCATATACACTCATGGAGATATATAATTCTAAAACCCTTTTTATAAAGAGGGATGAGGGGGATTTTGTTTGTGAAACAAAAGAAAAAAATCCTCAGTCTTCCAATTTACTTCAGACAGTTCCTTTGCAAAGGAACTCACAGAAACCTCTCCTCATCCTCCCTGTGACCCTTTGATTCCTTGCTCCACTATTTGCAGAATATCTCCCGAGTGCTCGCATTCACTGGCTCGTCCCTCGTGACATATTCTTACTCAACTGAGTTGAGATCACGGGATATATGTTTGCTCAGGCTGATATCACCAATGAAGATGCTGTGATGATGATCTCAATTTCGAGTGATCGAGAACTCCTCTTCGCTGAGATCGATACCGTTCCTGATGAATATGATGCAAATATTGCCTCTGAGTTATTTCGGATTTTTGACCGTAATGAGTACGAAACAAGATGCTACCTTGCGAGTCGCAATGAGCTGGAGTGACAACTGCGTATATATGATTTCGAGGGTAATAAACGAAAATCGTTCCGAAGTGAGTATATAGCGAATCGCAAAGAAGAGATCAGGGCGAGTTATGAGAAGTACGAATACGAGGAATACTCGGATATCGACAACATAGCGACACTTCCAGGATTTGTACGAGGATATGTCTGACAATGACTCCAATACCCTGTTTCGCTCTCTGCCTCACTTGCTGAGCTGTCTATATTCCCACTTGATGAGATTGCATCGATGGAGTCAGATATTGCTAGAGGATTTGGCTATGATTTTGTTCAGAAGGCATTGGTAGTAGGACGACAATACAAGATAGAAAATGGAACTATCGAACAGGGGAGGAAGGAATGTCCGATAGGAGAACTAAAAAATAAAAATGAAATAATAAAAGTCGATAAAGAAATAGAAAAACGAATTTACGCTAAGTGACCACTCATCCCACGAGAATATACTCCTGATGAACTCACTCTATCTATCGCAAAAATCCGCAATATACTCAATAATAGATTCCTCCCGTATTGGTCGGCATCTCCAGTGGCAAGTTTGCGAAGTGCTCTGATACAAAATACAGATGGAGCCTATCGAATTCAATTCAAAGTTGATAGTAATACGTCAATTATTTTTGAATATGCCTTTGCATCCATGCAATTTCATGAGGTTTCATTTGTTCTAAATATGCATATCGATGAGGATTATTGGATTTCTGATATTTTGGATTTTCTTGAATGAAAACAAGAACTCTATTCTAACTTCTGGCACACACTCGATCCTAAGCGGATATATCGACTCTGGACATGTCTCGGGGCTGACTATATGAACAACTCGCTCGTCATCGCGAAGTATAGGCTCCATTTCGAGAGAGCTACGAGAGGGGAGACAGCAAGTGAGTGGGTAAAGGGGATAGTGGGAAAAATCTAGGGATCCTATTTAGATAGCATATGTGTTCGTATTTGCTGGTAGTAACTATCTATATTTCAGATAATTGTAGTTTTTACAGTTTTCGAGAGGGCAGATCAGAAGTGTAACAATGATACGAGATCATGTTCTGGTATATTATTTTCGCTATCTTTTTCGCTATTTTCTAGGGTATCTATGACAAATGTCCGAATAAAGTCATCAGGAATGCTTGCAAGGTCATCTCTATCTGATGTCTTATAGCTGATCCAGACCTTTTCTGGATGTTCTCATTGGACGGTATATCGTGCCCAATACTTCCCTGAGAGGACATCGAGATAGTCGAGATAACTATCGAATAGTTTTTCTAGCAAGAAAAATACACATATGCTAATTGAACTCAGATCAGTATAGAGAAAAATATTGCGATTATGCCCGACTCGGAACTCGCCCCTCGATATAGTATTGAGCCCAGGATCATAGATATCGGTAGTTATAATATTACTTTTGGTATAGACAGAAATATTCTCTCGAGTGTAGTACTGACTATGATAGGATTGTATCTCTGTGAGACTTGATCGAGTTGGTCTCGCATATCGATAGGTCTCGCCATACCATATCTTTCCTACTGCTTCGACGATTTTTTTAGAATAATCTGGATCTGCGAGTTCTTCTCGAATTCGTTTCTTTTCTCTCGTGAGATATGTTGATTGTATCGGTAATATTAGCTTTTCGATGAATATATTTACTTTTTCTCTGTCAGTTGTATCAATAGTATAGGTCGAGTAGTATGAATATGATGTTCCATCGTATTGTTGTATATTGAAATATTCACTTATGTCTGCTTGTACTGCGAGTTCCAGATGCTCGATCAGATGAGCCGTATATTCTGAGTTATATATATCAGGAGGTGTACGGAGAATGATATAGTACATACAGGTAGTATAAAAAATGGGGAGCAAAGCTCCCCGTGAGTATAGTAGTTATTTCAAACTTGGAAAGTCGAAATAGATACTTATTTTTATCGACGACCGCCATTGCCACCTTTTCCACCAGACCTGCCTGGATTGGATCGTGTATGCGTTTTGCTGTTGTCTTTGGTGTTCCCTTTTTTGTGGTCACCCTTGCTGGCGTCTTTACCTTTGCTGGCGTTGGAAAATGGACTTGGTCCCTTAATAATGCCAGCATCGCGAAAAATACCCATGATAAGACTCCTATTTGTTTTTTTGTCCAAAATTAGACAATTTCTATTGTAGAGAGAGAGATTTGTCAAAAGATTTTTATTATTTATTGCAATTTTACAAGAAGTAACGCCACTTAGGGGGATATCAAATATATAACCTATTATTATTTTCCATGTATGACGCTCATTCTTGCATTCAGCTCCTCTTTCCATATACTACCCTTCTATGTCTCACGCCCGAAAACATCTCCACGTCATCGGTATCGGTGGAATCTGAGTCTCCGCTCTTGCTCGCTACTACAAGCGTCTCGGATATAGTGTATCTGGTTCTGATGGAGCTGATTCACCATTTCTGGATAGACTCCGCTCTGAGGGATTCGACATCCAGATCGGACATGTAGCTACCAATCTCAGGGAGGATACTGATCTCGTAATCTATTCCGAGGCGATTATCACTCAACCTGATCTCCCTCCAGAGGAGCAGATTTATGCGAATCCGGAACTTGCAAAAGCAAAAGATCTCAACATAACACATCTGTCTTATCCAGTAGCTCTTGGAGAAATATTCAATACAAAACAGGGAATCGCGATTACAGGTTCTCACGGCAAGTCGACGACAACCGCTATGACGACACTCATGCTCGCGAATGACTATGCGACCAATCCGACTATCGAGCTCCCAGATGATGGGGCAGCATTCTACGCTCCGACTGCTCCAGGGTGTTCAGCGATCATCGGAACGCAGGTTCCACAACTGAACAATTCGAACTTCTACACAGAGCCACTTACGGATAATTTCGTCATCGAAGCATGTGAATACAAGAGATCATTCCTCCAGTATCATCCATATATCACCGTTATCACCAATATTGATCTCGATCATCTCGATTATTACAAAAATCTCGAAGATTACCTCTCAGCATTCCAGTCACTCGTAGATCAGACATCAGGATTTGTCCTCATATCAGCAGATGATGAGAATAGTGCTCGCCTCAATATACCAGAAGAGAAAAAAATTATCGTCGGAAACAATACCATCACCTACTACCCACGAGTAGAAGAAAACAAAGATGGTATTGTCGAGACATTCTATATCGAAAAAACAATGCCAATACCACAAATGATACTCCAGGTGCCAGGTTCTCATCTCCTCCAGGATGCTCACCTTGCCTTTGCTGTTGGTCGACTGCTCGGGATGAAGGACGATATCATAGTACCAAAACTCGAGTGATATATGGGATCATGGCGTCGCTCTGAGATCGTCGGAATAACTACTAGTGGTAATATCGTGATGAGTGACTATGGACATCATCCGAATGAGATCCGCCCGACATTGGCTGCTATCCATGAGAAATATAGCGACAAGCAACTCCTCGTCGTATTCCAGCCACATCAGTACTCACGCACTCGTGAGCTATTGCCAGAATTCGCAAATAGCTTCTCAGATGCATCAGAACTCATCATCCCGAATATCTACTTCTCTCGGGACAAGCAGGAAGATGTAGAGTGGATGACGATGGAAAAACTGATCACTGAGATTACCAAGAATCAACCGAATATCCGAGATGGTGGTGGACTCGAGAATACAGCGACGCTCATCCGAGAATATGATGAAAAGAATCCGAATAGCTCCATAATATTATTGCTCGGTGCGGGTGATATCGATGGACTCAGGAGTCAGATACTATAACTCGAATATCCATGAATTCAGTTCTCACACATCTCCTCTGGACGACTATACTCAATCTGATAGTATCCCATCTTGGTGCTAGCTATCTATCTCATATAACTCCGAGAGGATATTGGTTTTGGTTCACGATCATATCACTTATTATCTGACTCATACTTCTTTAGATAGAATTAATTACTTATTTTTTGTCATTATATAGCCTATTGAAGCAACCTTCTTTTTCTGCAATTATAATAATAAAAAAACTATATTTTCTTAAGATGATTATGAAAAAGATTCCACTCAGTGGGATGATAAATAAGAAAATATTAACATCAAAAACTATTTATGATTCAAATAATTCCAACAGATACTTGCTACTGACTCGCTGGAGATGTCTATTCGCCAGAGGATTATCATGAGATATATAGACTCAAGGGTCGCGAGTTCGATAAGAGACTAGCACTCCTCGTATCTGATTGGGATATGCTCTGCAAATATAGTGAGATCACAGATGTACAGATAGATTTCTTGAGAAACTATCCTCATCCATGGAGTATTATCCTGAAGCGACGTGATACCTTTATTTTACCTGACTTTCTTGATCGCACCAAGTACTCAAATATTTCCTTTCGTGTGGCGAGTGTATGTCTCCCGCCTACCCTCTTGGAGATATTGCCTCATTTTCCACTTTTTCTCACTTCGGCGAATCTCTCAGGTCACTCAGAGTCTACTACTTTTGCAGGAGCAATATCATGTTTTCCATGAGTTGAGTGATATGATGGATGAGTCTGCGATCAGCCACCATCAGATATCTTTTCGATTGGTGCAGATGGTGAATTGCAGTATGTGAGACGCAATTACTCATAAAACCTCTCAAATGTTGATTTGAGAGGTATTTATATGAATTTGTTTTTGGAGTTCAGTTGAGCAAATATCCTCCCCAGAGATCGATCTGCTCGTAAGCATTCCAGATATTCGATTGACTAGATCGCATATCCGATATTTGTAATTACAGAAAGATCTATAGAAAAGACTAGTTTTAGTTATTTAGAGATAATCATAGAGTCAGATAAAAAGTAATTGTTATAATTGCTGCAATTGTAACACAAATAAAAAGCATAACCTTTTCACCCTAATTCAAAGCCTTTAAAAATCCCAATCCTATTTTCTCGAGTTTTTTCATGTTTTAGAATTACTACTTCCCTAGAGTTATCCCGATCTGTACATCTCTTATTTATTTACTATTATACCACTAGTTGGTCTATTCTCAGAGTATTCTTGCAACATAAATGTGTGCTTTTGGAATATTTGGAATACTCTTGACTCAGAGTTCCTTGAGCCTAATTCTCTCTTTCTTTATTGTATTTATGATTTCTTGTATTGTTCCCGCATACCATTCGCTGTTTAAACTATTAGGATTTAATTCTGCATATATTTCTAGTATTCATTCGACGATCAGGAGAGCATCGAGTCGAGAACTCGAGCTATCATCAGGACTCATAACTATATCAAGACTATTGCTGATATAATTATCTATAACTTGTATAATAGTTATTGATGACTGCACCGCACACATGCTCAGGTAGGTCTCTCAAGCTTGCTTGTCAATAGCTTGCTGAGAGAGTCCAACATATGAGCGTATTGGTGTTGTATGTATTGGTGTTTTTGATGGCATATTATATAGTATATTAAGATCGATGCATTCCAGCTATTCTATAGTATTCTGCTACTGTTCGAACTGCACTAGTATCAGTATGTGCATCATCCCGGAAGAAGTAAACTCTCCAATCATTATCAATACCCAGCTTGACCCCTCGTGTGAGGATATATTTCATAGCCGTTGCGATCTTGATAGATCCACTATTCGCCATTCCTCAGATATAGATAGAGTTTTGTCAGTCTTTATCGATGAATTTCCTGAGTTCGAATTGGAGTCAGACGATATCAGTTCCAATCTCATAGAGTGTCGTGAGGTAGATACTCTCTCATCTCGGGTTCACTCACATATGGTAGATATTGCCGAGATCATCTCATACTTCTCGTACCTCTTTCAGTACTTCACTCAGTGATATAGATCTAGCTGTCATATCAGGTCACGCCAGATGAGTTGCGACCTCCTCTGCTATAGCATGGTATTCTTCTATGCGAGAATCTCTACCTATCACTCATTGATGAGAGATATGTCCATCGGGGTTCCTAAACAAGAGCGATATAGCAGTGAATGGAGGTGCACTACTGATAGTAGTGATACCATATCGCATCGTATAGACATCTATGCCATCGGGTAAGGTAGCAGTAGGGGCCACTGATGTATAGTGATCTCACGTCTCAAAGATTACTGGATTTTCAGCTGCTCATATTTGGGGAAATGTGAGATCACCGATACCAATAGATCAGATAGTATCTCTCAATACTCACTGAAGTCTATCCTGTGTGTCATTCCTGACATCTGTAACACGATCACTTTGAGAATAGGATACCTGATTATTTACTGGTAATAGGGTATTGGGGGAATCTGTATAATTAGTCCTAGATATTTGTGATAGAGAATTCATATATATATGATATGCTAAAATCATAATATCATATTGTTGTGTACTATGCAAAAATCGTAGACTCGAAAAAAAATCAACATCTTAAATTCAGAATTATTTATTTTTCCAAATTTGTAATTCTATTAGTGATATGCTTACATTCAAACTATAGAAAAATTCAAAACTGTATGGCTCGAGATCCTCCCATATCACTGAAATACTATTTCCCTAGAGTTATGGCGATCTGTGCATCTCCTGTCCATGGATCTCCTGTCATCATATTCTCATGGAATATGAGCTCGTATCTACCAGTTTGTGTCAGTGTATAGTTCGTATCTTGTCCGAATGGCCCATCCATATTACCATCTGGCATGACGACCTGAGACCAGCGGAGATTGCCCTGTGCACCTCCTGGGAATGTGACGATGACACGTGCTGTCTTGGAATCCGAGTTGACGAAGTAAACATGAGTCCTGACTCCCGTTATATGACGTACGATCACAGTACCAGTATTCGTATCCGCGAATGAGAGAGTATACTTAGGCGTGGAGCCTGTTGCCACACTCGTCGGTGGTAGCTCTCCACCCACAGTTCATGTGGCGACTGGAGGGTTGCTGATAACTGGTGGTGTCGGAGTATCGACTCAGTTGGAGCAGGATGAGAGAGCAATGAGCGATGCGATGAGACTATATCTGATGATCATAGTGGAGAATAAGTGAAATCTCACTGTATGCTGATCACGACGAATATCAAAGAAACTACGAAGACAAAGAACTAGAATGGGATGTGAGATTGAGATGAGGATTGCGTAGGAAGGGCATAAATTATTTTAGTAATTTTCAATTTTTAAATGAATATCAGTTTTAATTCAGTATTCATTCTGAATATTTTTTTGAAATTCATAAAAGAGTATATTATCCGAATTTACAAGATCTTTGATACTTATCTTATAATCACTAGTTGATCTTAAAAAAATTCATCAATATCAATCAATTCTGGTTTTTTGTCTTGGGATATTTTTAAAATTTTTCTGTAAAGAAAATATATCTCCAATATTCTTATTTTTTGATAGAAGCGCCAGTTTTATTGCTTCTAATAAATCCTCATAATCTTTTTGTGTACTATCTCAATCATCAAAATATATACCATGAAATATTCTATTTCTAAAACCCTGTTTTCTTCATATATTTTTATCATTTGAAAAAATCCTATAATATAAATCTTCTCATAAAATATCTATTCTTGCATCTTTTCAGTGAGGCAAAATACTTTCCATTGCAATACAACCAAGAGACAATCATCCCAAAGCAGTTGTTGCATTTATATATTCAGCATAAAATGAGAAAAATTTCTTTGGTATATTTGTAAAATCTTGATTTTTTATAGAAGATAATATTTCTGGGGTAATCACTAATCCTGTTCATTTACTTTCAACTCTCATAAAATAAAATCATGTGTAAAATTCATCAGTTGATATTAATAAATGATGGTGGAATCCATAGGAATGCCAAACAGGAACACAGAAAAATATTCTACTCAGAATATCATTCTGTTTCTTTAGGTATATATTTATTGCTTCAGTTGAATTATCGGCTTCAATTTCACCACTTACAATCTATGCATCACCAAGAGCTCAATGAGCATGAGAAAAATTCCATTGATCAAAATCTAATCACTCATATTCAAAACTACAATCAAATCTCTTTTTTATATCTTTTTCATCCTCATTATGAGTATATTTTGCAAGGATCTGATTTCCAGTACTCACTCTTGATTGGATATAGTATTTTTTCATTTTTTATTATCTCAGAAAATCAAAAAATCCTTTTCTGTAAAAAATATTATCTCCTCATGGAACAAATCATCTTTCGGCTAAATGATCTAAAATTTTACTTTTAGAATTCAAATATAAACCATCAAAATTTATATCTTTTGAGGTTTTATTATCGTAATATGGTAAAATTCTAATATTCCATAGATCTCGTTCTTGAATTATATTTTCTCAATAAAATTCTAAATCATAACCTTTTCATTGTGAATTTTCCTTTAAAACTATTGCTGCATAAATCATATTTTTACAGTTAAATACTAAATCCTCTCCTTCCCACCTATATAATTCCTCAACACTTTCGGAACTGTCACAGTGCAATCCTCGTTCTGATAGTTCTCCATGATCGCCACGAGAGCACGCCCGCAGGCGAATGCTGTCGCATCGTTGGTATGGATGAGCTCGACATCACCTGATGATCTACGAACACGAGTCTGGAGACGGCGAGACTGATAGTCAGTCATATAGTCAGCGGTATGTGTCTCACGGTACTGTTGTTGTCCTGGGAGCCACGCCTCGATATCTGATCATTTTGCATTCGGTTTCCCGATGTCATATGTGCACTTTTGGAGCTTCTGATATGGGATCTCAAGTTGTTGCATCATGTATTCCTGTATGCCAGCAAATAGTAGATGCTCATCGTGTGAGGTCTCAGCGGTTGAGAATGACTCCATCTCGAGCTTATCGAACTGATGCATACGGATGATCCCCTCCATGTCCTTACCGTAGGTCCCAGCCTCACCGCGAAAACTCGTTGCATACCCGAGGTAGCGAACTGGCATATCCGCCTCGGCGAATATCTCACCTGCATGCATAGAACCGAGCACATGCTCAGCAGATCCCTGGAGCCAGAGATCATGACCCTCGATCTTGTATCTATCTTCTCGTGGTTCGAGACGATCCATCGCATCGTATGGAGCGGTTTTGATCATATATGGAGGCAGTACTGGAGTGAACGGCTTGTCTGAGACAGAGAGCCCATGTTCAGCAATGATCTGAGCCAATATGGATCTATCTCCGAGGGTATCCATCACCCATGCTATGAGGGAAAACTGGAGGCGGACGATATCTCCCATCAGATAGGCAAATCGTGAACCCGCGACATTGGCGGCTCTCTCCTTGTCGATCCAGCCTCGTACAGCTGCGATCTCGGCGTGGTTTTTTATAGGAAAATCAAACTCACGAATTGTTCCCCATTGTTTCACTATCACATTCTCCTCTTCGGTGAGTCCGACTGGAGTATCTGCGGTTGGGATATTTGGGATTTTCTTGTAGAGATCGATGAACTCTGTTTCCACTTTTTCAAATTCTGGTTCGAGATTTTGGATTTTTTCCTTGATATCCTTCGCCTCGGCAAGGATATGTGGCTCAGGCTTGCCCGATCCCATATTTGCTGATATATCGTTGCGACGCATACGCAGGATATCGAGATCCTGCCCGAGAGCGATACGCTGAGCATCGAGTGCGATCACACGGTCGAGATCGACTCACTTGGTGACCTTATCATGGAGGGTTTTTTTGATGAGTTCAGGGTTGGTTCGCAGTATCTTGATATCGATCATATTTGGGTGGATTGAGGGGATATACATCGGATTATAGAGAATCTGCCATTTTTTGCAAAAAAATCTTTTATCTGATATACTCAGAGTATATAAATATAGAAATATGACTTTCTTTCATTTTTTTCATCATAAGGTCACCAAAGTAGAACTCTGGAGAAAACGATTTGAAGCATTCCTCATGGGTGCAGCGATCATCCTCTTCTGGCGTGGAATATGGAATCTCGCGGATCACTACCTCTTTCCTGACAACTCAAATCTGAGTGCATTCACCTCTCTGTTGATCGGTATGGGAATCATGATTTTGATGCGGGGATTTGTGAACCAGTTCCTCGATGAGGCAGTAGAGGAGGCAGGAGAACATGAATAATTTGCTTACGAATAAATTCTATCTCTCATCTCAGGTGGGATTTTTTGATTGTTTTTTGATCACTTTTTCATATAGTATTGATACTTCTTTTTTGCTTATATATGTCTCTTTATACCAAATATCGTCCTCGCGATTGGGACTCTGTTATATGACAGGATGCCATATCCACAGTACTACGTACCTCACTCATCCAGGGTCGTGTCGGTCACGCATATATCCTGACGGGTTCTCGTGGAACTGGCAAGACGACGACTGCTCGTATACTTGCTAAGTGAGTCAATTGTCTGGATTTGCAAAATGGGAATCCATGCCATATCTGCGCTCATTGTATAGCATTTGACCAGGGGAATATGCTCGATTGTATCGAGATCGATGCTGCGAGCCATACTGGAGTAGACCATATCCGTGATCTGATCGAGAAGGCGAGATTTGAACCCAATCAATGAAAATACAAAGTATATATCATAGATGAGGTGCATATGCTCTCAACTCCATCGTTCAATGCTCTCCTCAAGACCCTCGAAGAACCACCAAAACATGTAAAGTTCATCCTAGCAACGACCGAGATTGACAAGGTTCTTGAGACGATCCGATCACGTTCACTCAGGTTTGACTTCAAAAAAATATCCGAAGCAGATATCGTGAAGCGGCTAGAATATGTATGTGGACAAGAAGGGATCAGGGCAGAACAAGAAGCACTTGAGATCATTGCTCAAGCCGCTCGAGGAGCCTTGCGTGATGCTCTGACTCTGACTGAGCAGAGTACAGTCAATAGCGAGATATCGACCGACTATGTAAGATCAACACTCTCACTCATCGAAGACTCACTCATCGAGGAGATCATAGAGACTATCGTGACTGCTGACAAAGTGCGGATGATGACCATACTCGATACACTCCGTTCTCGTCATGCTGAGGTGCGAGGACTATTTGATCAGATTCTCTACGGACTCCGAGATGCGATGATGTCGAGTTTTCTCGGGAAAAATAATACAGCGAATTTCGCAGAGTATAGTGAGATATTCGCCATATTCGAGTCTGCATACAGTCGAATCCGTTCTATAGCTGATGGCTGACTCCTCATCGAGATCACGCTACTTCGGGCAGTGGCAAGGGGAGAGAAATCTGCAACAAAAGAAGAAAATCAGAAGATAGGTAGATCCCTACAGGATGAAAAAAATTTACAAGCCCAAGAAAATAACGTCACACCTAGTACTCAAGTTGAAAGCAAAAAGAAAAAGGAGGAGAAAGATAAAATAGAACTAGCAGAGCAGATTAGCACTCAAGGGGTAGTTATGCCTACAGAATGACCAAAAAATATATCCAGTTCCAATTTTAATTACATCCATCTCCTCGAAGAGATCAAAAAAACAAAATCAACGCTCGTTCTCGATCTCAAAACCGCCCGATTTGAACATACAAAAAATAGCCTCACTCTCATATTCTCAAAAGAGTGGCACTACAATAGAGCCAACACACCCGCTATGAGAAATATAGTCATCGAGACTCTAGGTAATCTCTATAGCAATAGCTGGAGTGTGGTATGTCGACTCGAGTGAATGCCTGGAGTCAGTATCGCAGATGTCGTATTCTAGATTCTAGGGTTTTGGGCAAGATATAGATGACTGAGACTTCATACAATTGGTATACATAGTTGGCAGACGCTTCTCTACTTGCTCTGCGGTTGAGATCAATCAGAGATGTATATCTATCAAGTTACTCATTAGAGCTGACTTGATATCGATAGCTGGAGTTCTGTATGCTTCCAGATTACTATATGTTCTTATTATTGCTGATTTTATTTGTTGTTCTTTCGAGAGCTCATTGACACTGATCACTCGAGCATTTGTGGTTCTCGCACTATCTACTCTCTTCCTCCATGGGAGGAGTATAGTCTCGAGTCCGAGGATAGGATTTGAGAGACATGCCCTCTTCGCGAGTATAGCGGCCTCTGCACTATCGTCTCATATTGTTTTTCACTTGAAGCAGTCGAAATTGCCGAGGATCGTCTCAGCCATACGAGGAGAGAATCCCTGTCGAGCAATCTCTGACTGAAGGAGTTTGCGTTGAATCCGAGTGTACTCGAGTGTGCTCATCTTGCCTCCACCTCACTGAAATAGGGCGATTCATTTTTTCCAATCGGATAATACTCACTCACTCTTAGCTCCTACAGACTCTAGAGATTGCTGGAGCTTGGCAGTCAGCTCTGCTATACCAGTTTGACTTTTACAAGACTCAGTCGCCGTAGGAACATATCATCGAGTGATCGCGTTAGCAACTATGATATTGCTCGGGGAAAGTCATGTTGTCTCAGGTATTGGAGTTCCGAGTACTGTCTGCTTGTAAATATTCTCGAGGGTCTGATTCTCCTGGAGGAGCGACTGGAATCCTGATCTCACAGCTCAGTTGAGGCTACATGTGTTGGTAACATTCGCGATAGCACGAGTAATCCGCTGTTCAGTGGTGGAAAATATAGTACCATCTCGCAGAACTGGAGCTCGAGTCTCACCATTGATCGCGACTTGGATATTGTAGAGGAAATCGAGGAATGTATTATCAAAAACTGGGATCTCGAGAAATGCCCGATCGATCGTCTCGGTAGCTTTTTCTGCACTCACTGATGCTCATCCTCGAGTTATGCCACAGCCTCAGGAGCTACGAGCCTCAGTGATGAGTGTTGTGATACGAGCCTCGACTGTACGAGTGTATTCGGCTAGTTCTGGAATCGGTCCATTCTCGATTTGACAACTAGCATCTGCAAAAATCTGAGTCGAAAAAAATACAGTAGTAAAAATAATAACGGATGTGGTGAAGATTTTCATTGGCATGATTATTTGGTTGGGAGTCGATCGAGCTTGCGATCTGTATCGATGATCTCAAGTATTATATTCATCATAGCAGAGGTGAATGCTTGGATCTCATTGAGATCTGTAGAGAGACTATTGTAGGATTCTCTTTGTCCGCGACCGATACGAGTAGCATAGCATCCAGCGAGTGAGTCCATCTCCTTGGGTCATAGAGATATAGTGGTTCTCACTATGTTGCCAGTCGTCTGTCAGTTGTGCTGTACGAATCCTGCACCGATGAATCCACTCGAGAGCATATCATCTCAGGAGAGTCCTGCCTCGTTCATCGCACAGCGATATGCAGCATTGAATACAGCATCTTTCGCCTCAGGGGTATCTTCTGTTTTGAGATTTTTCTTGGGTTGAGGAGACTCCGTCATATATATTCGACCTCAAGCAATCTTGTTTTTGAATTTGATATTGAGCCATGGTAACTGGTAGGAGTTGTTCGTCATTTTTTGTTGCGTGAGGTCTGACCATGATATCGGATCCATCATCTTAGAGTGTTGTTCGAGGAGTGACTCGATCGAGGTATTGGAGAATCCGCCCAGACCAGCCTGACTCCCCGCCACCATATTGATTGTTATACAGAATATCCCATCACAAGATGGCTTATGGTAGTAGTCTGACTTCTCAGATAATCCGAATGAACTGCTAGATCCAGATCATGTCGCTCATCATCCTAGAGATCATATCGGAGTATATACGATTCCACCTCCATTCTTGCCACCAGCGAGCGATGAGCCAATATCATCGAAAAATCCATCACCAAAGAGTCCAGTAGATGATGAGCTCCCTCCAGGTCCAATTGCACAGATCCCTGCCCAAGGGAGTATAGATGATCCTACACTCGTCGTAGATCATACTGCACCACCGATACCTCCAGTTAAACTCGTTGGAGTAGTTCCTCCTGAGAGTGATGATCATATGGCTGGAGGAAATAGTGGAGCGATCACTTTACCGACGAGCATATCAGCGACTGCCTGTACACTCGCATTTTTGGTTCATTTGTATTCATATTTTTCTTTGAATATGATAGTATTGATCCGAGTTACGTCTGCGAGGATATCATAGTCAGAGTTAGCAGTGTCTCCATCCATATAGAGTCCGACATTCCCGACTGTCTCGAGAGTATTCTGATCCTCATATGCCGATCTCTGTATGGTATTATATCTCTCGACGAGACACTGTCTGAGGCTATTCTCAGGTCCAGTGGTGAGATTGACTTTTTTGCTGCTGGCAATCTGTACGAGTATTGCGGTATTGCCCGCTCTCAGCTCATTGAGTGCATTCTGATCGATAGGTTCTCCCGAGAGCCAACTTGCTCAACAGCCGAGTGATCCATAGTTTCATTTTTCTCCGAGACGTCTTCGCGTGATTCCCTGAGCGAGACTATCTCACGCGTCATCGATTCGCGAGTAAAAGTCGAGACCCAGATTGGATCCGACGATCCCAGGATCCTCTGCTGCATCAGCGAAACATGGCATCAAGATGAGCAAGAGAATCACGAACATGGATCTCAGTCTAAACATAGAGTTATTGTATCAAATAGAGGAGAAAAATGCAAAAGAAAAGCGCACATGGATATACAATTTTTCGGATACTATTCGATATTTTTTGCTAATTCGTCACATATCTCTATACTCAACAACATATTTCTATAACTCTCCTCTTATGCGTATCATTGTCATTGCTTCTCTCCTATTTCTCGCATCATGTGTATCTACTCAGGCTCCTACTGGCAATACTCCTCCTATCTCTACCGGAGCTGAGGTACGTACTATCGCAACTCCTACTATTGGATCAGGGCGGACTCAAGTCGAGATATTTGCTGACTTCCAGTGTCCTGCATGTATCTCGTTCAACGAGACGATACAGCCGATATTCGAGGAATATGCAGCAAGTGGCCGACTCATGATCACTTATCGACAATTCCCGCTGAGTATGCACAAGAATGCTAAGCTCGATGCTATCGCAGCACTCTGTAGTGCTGAGCAAGGCAAGTATCTGGACTATAAAAAGGCACTCTACGCAATGGAGAAGGCAAAAGCTGGCAAAGCTGCTACTGATGAGGACCGAATCGCACTTGCCACAGCTACTGGACTCGCGACAGCTCAGTTCACGACTTGTCTCTCATCACGAGCTTACGAGAAACAGGTTGAGGCAGATATCGCACTCTGAGATAGCAAATGAGTCTCAGGAACTCCGACGATCTATCTCGATGGCATCAAACTAGATATATCACTCTTTCGGGATCTTGCTGGATTTAGGACATTCCTTGAGAGTCGTATGAAATAAGGTTTTGTCACCCGTGATATATGGAACACTCTAAGTTTCTATAAAAAACAAAAATCCTCGATAAAAGTGGGGATTATATTTATTCTATCACTTTAAAGAGCTCATCCAGACTCGTCTTGCCTTGCATCGCTTTGAGTATACCATCTTCTCGCATGAGCATGAGATCTCCCTTGCGAGCTGCCGTAATGATTTCTCTGGGACTCGATCCATTACGGATGAGCATACGGATATCATCAGAGAAGTTCATTACCTCATAGATACCGATACGACCCTTGTATCCTGTCATACCACATTCATTGCATCCTGCTGATTTCCAGAGTTTGAATCCGTCTTTCTTGCTCGCGAGTTTCTCGATACCAAGATCTTTGAGCATATATTTGATAATATCGATCTGACTCGGATCTGCCTCATATGAGGATATACAGTGAGGACAGAGTCGGCGGACTAGTCTCTGAGCAATGATCACATCGAGTCCTGATGCGATGATATAGTTCGGCACGCCCATATTCATGAGTCGCTCGATCGTCTCACCTGCACTCTTGGTATGGAGCGTCGAGAGGACGAGATGTCATGTCATAGCAGCCTGCATGGATATTGTCGCAGACTCGAGATCACGGATCTCACCGATCATGATGATATCCGGATCTTGACGCATGAGAGCTTTGAGTCCTGTAGAGTAGGTGTAGTTCTTCTTATCATCGACCTCACTTTGCACGATTCCAGCGAGTTCATATTCGATGGGATCCTCGAGTGTTATGATCTTGCGAGTCTCAGTATTGAGGCTCGATAACATCGAGTAGAGAGTAGTAGTTTTCCCTGATCCTGTCGGACCTGTGACGAGGATGGTTCCATTTTTCTTCTTCAGACTACGATCTATCTGCCTCTTTGATGTCCACATGAATCCGAGATCATTCACCGATGGGATCGCCTTCGTTGAGTCGAGTATTCGACATACCACATTCTCACCATAGCGAACAGGGAGCGTCGCAACACGTACATCGATCCTCTCATCATCCGTTTTGATACGATATTTCCCATCTTGAGGGATATCTGTGAGATTGAGCTTGAGATCGGATTTGTATTTGAGTCGCTCGAGGAGGAGCTTGTACTCAGGTCTCGTGAGTGTCGCTATGGTGACCAGTTCTCCATCGATCCTCAACCTTATTTGGACATCTGACTCAGCAGTATCATAGTGGATATCTGATGATCCGAATCCGAGAGCTCACTTCGTGATGAGGGTCAGAGTAGCGTCACTATCTTGTCGAGAGAGCATTGAATGGATCTCGGTCGCGAGCGTCTCGAATCTGATATGTCCATCTGACTTTTTTGATTTCTCCTTGGCTGCTATTATCGCATCCTGAAACTGGTCTTCATCTCGGATAGTGGATACAGACTCTGGGACTACTGGTGTGATAGTTTCGTCATTCATAGCTCTATTGTATGCTATATGACGTATTTTTGCAAATCCTAGAGCAAAAAAAGAAACCCGCCAATTGGCGGATTTAAGGGTTTTTGAAAACTAAAGAGTTCTCATTTCTCGCATTGCACGAGAGGAATATTGGTGGTTATGTGTATTGGTATTTATCGGACATCAACTACATGATAACCACTAGAGTTATATGTTGCCGTAGTAGAACCTGACAATGGGATCTTGTGCTTTTGTATAATCCCTTTCGCACCAGATACACCGTTGATGACCCAAACAAAGTTTTCATCTACGACATTGATGCCGTCGACCATACCTTGTGCGTTCTTCGACCAAGATAGAAAGATGGCAACATGTCCATATGGTTGACCTTGTGGATATCTCGCTAATCCCTGAAAATGGGCGATCATCGTACCAGGTTGCAATGCTGCAGCATATGGACTGATCGAATAGCCATTACCACTCCAAACCAGATAATTCATGAGTGAGCTGCATTTGTATCAAGTACTTGTCACGCCTACGCCAGTCATAGACTTTGCGAAAGCCACACATTCACCAGATGGAACGCTATCCTCAGAAAGACGTTCATAGTAACCAGTATTCCAAGGGAAAGATGCGAGATTTTTATTACTCATATCTAATCCGCCCGTATTTTGGACATAGTTGATATTTTTGAGGATATTTCCTGTGGTGGTACTATATTTGAGTGACTTCACAGTTCCGAGACTTGGATTGTTTCCAATCATGTACTCAGAATCAGATATAGCATAGGGACCATCCCAGATACGAATACGATTGGCAGGGGCGACAGCCGTAGCTGCAAGAGTTGTTGCTGTGATACAAACGAGGGAGAGAGCAAGGATCAACTTACTGTATTTCATGATAAAACTCCAAAAATGAAAGAAAAAAGAATAAAAGATAAAGGGATAAAAATTAGTACCAAGTCATAATGACCTCCTTATAAAAATTATAACAATTTAGAATTGAGAAAGATTGAAATCTCGAGATAAGAAAAACTGATTCGTATATTATTGTGTATAACTCAGTGGTAACTTATATAGATCCTGAGCAATGTACAAATTACGAACAATCTCTCTAGCGTATCTATCAACACAATCTCCATGAGGGTTGATCCATCCATCATCTTTACGACGACCATAATGAGACGAATCTATTAAAAATCCGGCAATATTATTGACACGAATTCTATTCAAAAGCTTTAGTCCAGTATTTGGATCAATATAGAAATATCGATCCATATCCAGCCATCCTGGTGAGAACACACGATCAAAAAGTGGGTACTCAGAATCGTTTTGTGCATTTATAAATGCATCACTGGTTTCCATAAATTTAAAATTCTTCTTACATTCTGTGGCAAGCTTTATCCAGTTTGAATCAGAGAGAGCGAGTAAGAGATGTTTTTCTATTTCGGGAGTCATATAAAACATAGTTCCACTTTCTTGACTACAGACATGACTATCGATCAATTTCCGTCCTTCGGGACTTGTTTCATCTGTACATATTTTGTCGATCTCCTTGATCTGTTCGAGACTCATAGCCACCCCTACTGGATTCCCTTCACCAAATACATAGGTCATCCATCGTCCATCAGCAAGCTGTAGGGTTCTGGTTTTCCATTCTGTATTTGGTCTCTTGAACTCTGATTTCTTTTCTTCTTCTGTCAGTGGTTTCCCACTTCCAAAAGGTGACATTCCCCATCCAGTATTTGATTTTGAGACTATCTCAAGTCGTTTGCCTGTATCTGTTTCCACTCCTGTATCTGATTGGGATATAGTATTGTTTGTTCCAGTACTTGTATTCACTCCATCTGATTGGGATGGTGTAGTATCTTGTACTGCGAAGTATCCTCCCACAAGAACGAGTCCTGAGATGATGATACCGATGATGTGTTTTTGTGTGAGTTGCATGGTGAAATCCTTGTATAAAAAATATCTGAGTATTGGTGGAACATATGTATTGGATATACTCGTATTGTATGAGAATATCTTAGATATTCCATAGTTTTTGTGAAGTACTATTTTCGAAAGTGATGCTATTATCGCGATACCCCCCCCCAACTTGTCAAAAGATTTTTAAAAAATATTTAAGTTTGGATATTGGAAATATCCATTTTCTTGCTTTTCTCACTTTTTCGATACAATTCTTCTATATAACTCTCTCGAACTATGCTTCGCAAAATCATCCCCCTTGTATTCTCGAGTGTCTTTTTCCAAAAAGTCTTCGCATTCGGTCTCCTCTTTCTCATTGGTTATATCTTATCTGATTTTCTGCTTCTTTTTTTCATCACTTTCCTCTTCGCATATCTGTTTCTCGAGGTTGGCTCATGGCTCACGGGCGTCATCCATACTTGGTGACTCCATAGCAAGAGGAACAAGGCATCAGAGATAGCTCTTCGCTATAGCAATACCAATATAGTAGTAACTGTTCTTTATATACTTTTTATAGTTATTGTTGTATTTCTCTTTGTCAATATCATCCCACAGATTGTCCGTGAGATTATCCAGTTCATCAATAGAGCACCACATATAGCCAGCCAGCTCCAGAATTTTGCTACTGAGATAGAGCAAGCCCTATCAGTCAATCTCGGACTCAATCAAATCGTGGGAGATTTTGTCAATACTCGTACGCTTGAGTCTATCGGACAAACAACTCTTGCGTATCTACGCAATACTGGGATCATCCTGACCAAGTTCCTCATCGGACTCATACTCTCATATATATTTGTCATAGAACGTGCTCCGATAGTACTATTCTTGTCTCAGATACGAGGTGGGAATTTTGCATTCTTTTATGAAGAATATGCCATCATTGCTCACAAAATTGGGAATGGATTCGGAGCAATATTGAAGGCTCAGTCGCTCATCGCAGTAGTCAATGCTATACTCACTACATTGGGTCTTATTGCTATAAGTATTATTCATGGTGGAAACTTATTTCCATTTATTTTTACCCTCTCACTAATTGTGCTTGTATTTGGATTTATCCCTGTTTTTGGTACATTCATATCTGGAGTTCCTATCCTCATCATCGCCTATTGATACGGTGGGAATATTTCCCTCCTTTTAGCTATTGCTATGATTGCACTTGTACATGCTATTGAGGCTTACTATCTCAATCCTCGAATAGTTTCATCATATGTACATATTCCTGTTTTTATGATATTTTTGATCCTTATGATTTCTGAGCATTTTTTCTGACTCGTTGGATTACTTATCTGAGTACCTATATTTGTTATCTGTACAGGATTCTTAAAGGATATCGACCAACATATATCCCATATCAAAACTAAACTCAATGCATGAAAAGTATAAATCATCTGTTGACGAATTCATCCGCAGTGAGACCGAATTCCCCAAAGTTATCGTCATATATGGTCCAACTGCCTGTGGTAAGACCGACCTTTCGCTTGATGTAGCTCAATATATACAGAGTGAGATCATCTCCACAGATTCGCGTCAGATATATCGATATATGGATATTGGAACTGGCAAGATCAAGAGCGAAGAAATGCGAAATATCCCACATCATATGATCGATGTGATCAATCCGAATGAGATATTCTCGGTAGTCGAGTTCGTGAATATGGCACTCCCGATCATTGAAACAATCCACTCGCGATGAGCTATAGCGATCCTCTGCGGTGGCACTGGACTCTATATCGACGGACTCCTATATGAGATGGCCTATCCTGATACACCTCCTGACTGGGACTATAGGGCAGAACTCGAAACAATCAGACTCACAATATGAACCAAGGAACTCTGGAATATGCTCGAGAGAGTTGATCCAGAATATGCTCATACGCTCGATCCAGGCAACTATCGCTATGTGATGCGATGACTCGAGGTGATGCGGCAGACTGGTGAATCCAAGCTAGAGTCCAAGTGAAAAAAAAATCCGAGATTCTCACCACTATTTCTCACACCATATGATGATATAAATCGACCGGATCTCTATAAGAATATCAATAAACGAGTAGACGAGATGTTTGACTATTGACTCATACAAGAAGTAGAGAATAATACTATGTTATTTAGCTCACATTGTCCTGGACTCATGACTATCGGATACCGAGAAGTCGTCGATGCTCTGGAGTGAAATATGACACTCGTAGCTGCGAAAGTTCTCATCCAGCAGAGATCTCGCAACTACGCTAAGAGGCAGATAACCTGGAACAAACGATATGAATAATATTGATAATCGAGATGGATCACTCCATCTCCTAGATTGATCAGTATAGTTCCAGTGTGATGTGATAAAATTATTGAGTATGAAAGTATAAATGCTATTTAAAAGGTTTCTCAATGGAGAAAATTGCAAGAAGCAAAAAATATAGTACAAAATTTTATTTCTCATACGAAAGTCCAATCAAGTGGCATTATTGGGAATTATGAAATTGGACTTAAAATATGACAAAATCTCCAAAAATAATGCTTGTTATAATAGGAACTCTCGATACTAACTAATAGTTTATAAAAAAGAAAGTATACATTTAAGCAAACGTGAGTTGATATCTCCACAATTTCTAGTAAACCTTGTGAAGTTCACTATATTTTTGATAGAGTATAGAAGTTAGTATGCTATATTGATACAAGTGAGTATCTTTTTTCGTGATCCAATAGCCATATTTTCCGCTCGATGCCACCACCGTATCCCACGAGTTTTCCTGATGCGCCGATGACTCGATGACAGGGTATGATGATGACGATGTGATTATTGTGATTGGCTCATCCTATGGCCCTCACGGCTCGAGGATTATCGATCATTTTCGCTTGTTCGCCATAGCTGCGAGTCTGACCATAAGGGATAGCCTGGAGTCACTTCCAGGCATTTTTTT
Organism: Candidatus Altimarinota bacterium; assembly: GCA_014377245.1. Lineage (GTDB taxonomy): Bacteria > Patescibacteriota > Gracilibacteria > BD1-5 > UBA2023 > JABFSX01. Next base: position 7,790 of record JACMPX010000029.1, on the reverse strand, counting down.
GGAAATCTGTACCAACCACCGAGAGAGGTATAGTGAATTTTTTTTATTTTTCACTCAAAGTATTCTCCGAGCTCTACTATAGTTTTTTTGATGATATTATTCTTTCATTGTTCAATAGAAGGGAATCGAGCAATCTTTTTCCCCAATTCTTGGCTATCTAGAAACTCGAGCACCAAGAGATACTCCTCATCCGCTATGGCGTAGAGATCTCAGAGAGGTGATGAGATGATAGTAGTAGTATAGAGAGACATATCCTATAGTATAGTCAGAACAACTATATTTACTAAAAAAAACTATTTAGTACTAATTACTAGAGTGATATTACTCCTCACTCTAGTAATTCATTACATGAGAGATTTGATTTCCTTCTCGATTTTTTCGAGATTCTTTTCTACCTTATTATTCTCACTATTTTCAGCGATATATTGTATAAAATAGGCTCGGCTACGTACAAGTTAGTATTTTTTTTCTGTTTTCTCAGCTTCTCCGTGACTTTTTTCGAGTCATTTTTTCTCATATTTATCGAGATCCACATCTTCAGGCAGATAGTGGCTATCAAACGGCAGAGTAGTACTGTCTTGGAAATCTGGGAGGAGCGGATCCCATTGGCTCCAAGGATTTCACCAGTTCCCGAGGTACGCTCGAGACAAGTATTCAGGATGTTGATCCATGAATTCTCTATATGAATCATAGTCTTCAAAATCTTTCTGGAATGTAGGCACTTTTCCATCCACATTGGAACTTGAGATGATGCGTAGTTGGAACATATATATGAAAGTGAGAAATAAAAAAATAATTTAATTGTCATAAGTCTAGAATAGAAGTGAATATCTTGCATCTAGATATTTGTATTATACCTTTTAGTACCGTGAAAAAAAGACAAATCCAAGACAGAAATATATGGATTTTTTTATTGTTTTTCGCCTTATTTTTCATACACTCATTTCCATGACTCAAGATCAAGCATACGATATACTCACCATGGGACACAATGTGTTCCTCACCGGAGCAGCGGGAACTGGCAAGACCTACCTGATCAACCGATTCATACGACATGCTCGCGAACATGGCATCATCATTGCAGTCACAGCTTCGACAGGGATAGCTGCGACTCATATAGGTGGGATGACGATACACTCGTGGAGTGGTATGGGCATACGAGATACGCTCACGGATGAGGATATCGATGTGATAGTATCACGGGAATATCTTGCGAAGAGATTCGCCAAAACTAATATCCTGATCATCGATGAGATTTCGATGCTTTCGGGCAGGTTCCTCGCGAATCTAGATCGACTCCTGCGATCAACTCGTTTTTCTCAGGAGCCATTTGGAGGGATTCAGGTCGTTCTGGTTGGAGACTTTTTCCAGTTGCCACCAGTTTCGAGGGGAAGCGATATCGAGTTCGCATTTCAGGATCCTATTTGGAGGACGCTCCGACTGGCCATCTGTGTACTCGATATCCAGTACCGACAGTGAGAGGATCCACTTCTCACCATATTGAACGAGATCCGTTCATGAGATATGAGTCAGGAGTCTTTTTCGCTCCTCGATAGTCGCAATATGCCAGTAGAGACTGAGGATCATACCGAGCTCTTTACTCGCAATATATCGGTTGACACCTACAATACTCAACGGCTCAATGCGATTCACGATGATATATTTGTCTTTGAGATGCAGTCTAAGTGAGCTGAGAAGCTTGTGGAGGCTCTGAAGAAGTGATGTCTCGCACCTGAGACCTTGATCCTCAAAAAATGAGCCAGAGTCATGTTCGTGAAAAATAACTTCGATGCCGGATATGTGAATGGCTCCATTGGACATGTGGTCGGAAAATATGAGTCACTTCCCATCGTCGAGCTCATGGATGGCACGCGTATCATTGCAGATCATATGGACTGGTCGATTGAGGAAAATGGTAAAATCAAAGCATCGATTATTCAGATTCCACTGCGTCTTGCCTGGGCGATCACCGTCCATAAGTCGCAAGGTATGACTCTCGATACTGCTGTCATGGATCTCTCGGATGCGTTCGTCCGAGGGCAGTGATATGTAGCCCTCTCTCGTGTCCGCTCACTCGAGTGACTGATACTGAGATGATACAATCCGACCGCTCTCCAGATCGATCCTCGGGTACGAGAGTATGATCAGATTCTCAGGGCGACCTCTCTTGCGGTCATCGAGCGACTTGCCCAGATCTCTGATAGTGAAAAAGAAACTAAAATTGAAACAGCGATCAAAAAACTCGGAGGTATACTCCAGAAGATCGATCTCGATTTCACAGTTCCCAAGAGAGCCAAGCTCACTACTCATGAAGAGACCTATTCACTTATCGTCTCTGGTAAATCACTCGATGATATTGCGGAAATTCGCAATATAAAAATCTCGACTATATTTTCTCATATCGAGAAGCTGACTGAAGAAGGGAAGATCATAGATCTCACAGCACATCGGCCTGATGATAGTGACCGACTCTCTGATATTCATAGGGCATTTGTCGAGGTGGGTACGCTGTCACTCTCTCTAGTTCGTGAATTCCTCGCAAGTCTACATGACGAGGACTACACCTATGATGAGCTGCGTATGGCTCGCCTCTTTCTCTCGATCCCTGATCGTAGAAAAATTGAAGAACAGATGCTCTATGAGAGTGAATGAATATAAAATATTGCAATCCATACTAGAAAGAATATAATCAATTTACTTTATATAATACACCACATACTATGTTTTATCAAACTACTATCACACTCCCGATTGTCCGACTTCAGGGGCTTCTCACACTTCTGGATAAGGTCGAAGCACAAGCGAAAATAAAATGAATGACCGATGCAGAAGTCCTCGACCTGAGACTCGCTCCTGATATGCTTTCATTTGTGAAGCAGATCCAAATAGCGACAGATAATGCCAAGGGAATGGCTTCTCGAATGGCACATCATGAGATCCCCTCATATGAGGATAATGAATCGAATCTCGCAGAAATCCGTGCCCGTCTCGAAAAGACTATCGCCTATCTCGAGACATTTGCTGAATCTGACTTCGAAAACGGTCTCACGGGAGAATTTCGCTCCAAGTGGATGCCTGGAATCAAGCTCGTCGGAGAAGGATATATCCTCACGTATGGTCTTCCGAACTTCTTTTTCCATGTCGTGATGGCATATGCGATACTTCGAAATGCAGGATTCGATATTGGCAAGTGAGACTATATGGGTCCTGGGCTTGTATTCCTTCCAGATGTAGAATAATCTCTCAAAAATCCAATGCAAAAAACACTCGCACTCCAGATAACCGATCTCAAAAAAACATATTCTAGTGGAACTGATGCACTCAAATGAATCACCTTCGATATTGAGAAGGGTGACTTTTTTGCACTCCTTGGGCCTAATGGTGCCGGTAAATCAACTACTATTGGAGTGATCTCATGACTTATCAACAAGACGAGTGGTCGCGTGATCATCGGTTGACATGATCTCGATACTGCAGGTGCTGAGGCTCGACTCTGAGTTGGTGTAGTACCTCAAGAATTCAATTTTGGCATATTCGAGAAGGTATACGATATTGTCCTCGCTCAGGCAGGTTATTATGGAATCTCACCAGAAGTCGCGAAGCCCAATGTCGAGAAATATCTCAGAGCTCTCGGACTCTGGGAAAAGCGGAATGCAGCATCTCGGACTCTCTCAGGTGGAATGAAGCGTCGTCTCATGATCGCCCGAGCACTGGTACATAATCCTGAGCTCCTCATCCTCGATGAGCCGACAGCGGGAGTAGATCTCGAGCTCAGACATGGTATGTATGAGTTTCTCAGAGAACTCAACAAGTCAGGAGTGACTATCATTCTCACGACTCACTATCTCGAAGAGGCAGAGAGTCTCTGTCGCAATATCGCTATTATCGATCAGGGAATAATTGTGAAATATGGACCTATTCGTACACTTCTGGCATCTATGGAAGATGAGGTGGTAACTGTAGAGCTGGACCGAGAATATGTAGGCAAAAATCTAGATAAATATACACCAGTATTCGATATGCAATCTGCTGATCTCACAGTATCATCCAATCATAGTCTGGATCAAGCGATACAAATCCTCCAAGAGGAGGAATATCAGATCAAATCAATCAAACCAAAGAGTGGTAGACTCGAGGAGTTTTTTTTGAAGAGTACAGCTAAGTAGATATCTATTTAGTAGGATCTATCAGCTTTTTCTTATCGATGATCTCAGCCTCTTTTTCCCAGGTCGGTTTTGGAGCTATATATTTTGGTTTTTTGTATTCTTCTTTGGCAGTTTTTGTTGGTGTAGACTTTGTAGAATCCGAATTTGTAGATGTTGACTTTGAATATACCCTCTTCAGAGCATTTATAGATCTTGCTGGCTTGTCACCGGAATCATCCCAAGTACGAGTCGAGACTCGTGGAGACGCGGACTTGTCCCATGTAGATCCGGCTCATTTGTAGCCTGTTTTACTTTTTTCGAATCCTGTCCCAGATTTTTTGGAATTGAGATCCCAGCTCGATTTTCGACTCTCTCATTCATATGTCGCTGACTTGTCGAATGTATTGCGAAATCCTCATCTTGCATCTGATGGAGCTGATTCTTTTTTTGAATTTGTTTCAGTATAGTCTCGTTCTTTATTTTTACTGAAACTTCGCTGAGACTTTTTTGTCTCTTTTCTCCACTGGAGCTTGGATTCAACTCACTCAACTCGCTTTGGTTTTTTCTCACTGGACTCACGTACCCATGTTGGGATAGAGTCTATTTGTGTTTTTTGTACTTTTGGAGTTTTTTCTCTTTTCTCGGCTATTGGCTTTGTGATTTTCTCGATTTTCGGTGTACCGATTTTACTGTTTTTGGATCCTGTTTTGATTTTCATGATTGCTTGGTGATATTATGATGAGATAGTACGTCTAGAACTCTTTTTTGCAAATTCTATTTATATTTCTATAATGAGAGTCATTACTTCATTTTATAAACTATTCTCAATGAATCCATCACAGCTCTTCATATCTTATATGACCATCGTCGGTAAAGAGGTATCTCGCTTCATCCGAGTATGGAAGCAGACTATCGTCCCACCAGTCATCACGACGACTCTCTACTACGTCATATTCGGACAATTCATCGGATCTCGGATCGGAGTAGTTGGAGGACTCTCATATATGGAGTTCATCGTGCCAGGACTTGTGATGATGTCGGTGATCATGAACTCTTTCTCACATGTTGTATCGTCGTTTTATATGGCGAAGTTCCAGAAGACAATCGAAGAGATACTAGTCTCTCCTACTCCATATTGGGTAATTATCCTATGATTTATAACAGGAGGTGTCATACGAGGTATGGTAACAGGAGCGATTGTTCTGAGTGTAGCACTTTTTTTCACTCATGTGACATTTGCTCATATCGGACTCACATTCCTCTTTGCATTCCTTACTTCACTATTATTCTCACTCATTGGACTACTCAATTGACTCGTAGCTGATAGTTTTGACTCTGTATCGATAGTTCCCAACTTCGTACTCACACCACTGACATATCTCGGTGGAGTATTTTATTCTATAACGATGCTTCCAGATATCTGGCAAAAAGTATCACATGCCAATCCTATTCTCTATATGATTGATGGGTTTCGATATGGGATGCACGGAGTTTCAGATATCAATCCACTGGTATCATTCATGATACTCATAATATTGTGTATCCTATTTTTCTCTATTATTTGGTATATGTTTTCACGAGGACAAGGGATCAGGAGCTAATTGGATATAACTAAATCATCAATTGTTTTGTAGAGTATTGCGTTGATTCATAGTTTCTTCGCAGCTTCTATATTTTCTTCCGCATCATCATAATAGACTATGTCATTTGTATCTTTTATCTCGAGCACATCAAGAATATGTGTATAAAATTCACTTGCAGGTTTCTTATGTCCAATTTCGGAAGAACAAAATACTGAGTCGAATTCTCTAGAAAATCACATCTCGTTTCTGAGGTATGCTAGACGATACTTCTCCTGGTTCGTTGCAACATGACACTGGATCCCATATCATCTATATTGTCTTATCTTTTCTATTAGTTTTTTATCGATATTATTCTCATATGCAAACCAGGCATCGAGATATTCTTGAGTACTTTTAGTCCATCACCATTCTCACAAAAATGGAGACAAGCTCTCCTTTAGATCCGATTTTCATACCAAACAATCTTGAAATACTCATCGAAAAAATGGAATCATAATATCTGTAGTAATCCCAGTTCTACGAGAATATTCCTGACTCCACATATCGGAGTGTACCACGACATCATCAGTATCAAAGAGAATATGTTTCATTAAAAAAATTATTACTTATTTCTCACATACAGTATCTTATATCTACTACTGCCTCACTCTCGTTCCATGATGTCGAATACTCATGTCGAGGCGAGAAGGGGAGTCAACTTGTTGAATCCATAATTTCGAGGATCGAAATTGGGTTGCTTCTTCTGTAATAGTGTTCCGACATCTCCGAGGAACGCCCATCCATCGTCTCCCGAGAGATCATAAATCGTTGCTGATATGAGGCGGATGAGCTCTGGAGTGATCATATCTACAGCAGTAGGAGGAGTCTCCTGAGTCGGTTCAGAGGGTCGTACTTCTCACTTTTTTATTTTTGTTTCGGGTGTTACGAGCTTTTTATTTACTTCTTTCGCAGGCTTGAGTATCTCTATATAGATGAACTTGTCACAGGCGACGATGAATGGTTTAGGAGTCTTTTTCTCTCCTATTCCATAGACTCGCATCCCTGCTTCTCTCAGGCGGGTGGCAAGGCGAGTGAAGTCTGAGTCACTCGATACAATACAAAATCCATCCACCTTCTCAGAGTAGAGGATATCCATCGCATCGATGATCATAGCACTATCCGTCGCATTCTTCCCAGTAGTATATCCATATTGTTGGATCGGTTGGATCGCATGTTCGAGGAGGAGATCTTTCCACTTGGCGAGTCCAGGACGAGTCCAATCGCCATATATTCGCTTGATTGTGGGATTGCCATATTTTGCGATCTCTTCCATCATTTCCTTCACATAGGCTGATGGGATATTGTCACCGTCGATGAGGACTGCTAGTCGGATGTCTGTTTCCATGGGGTAGTGGGTTAGTATATTGGTAGGATAGTAGATTTATATAATCAGAAAAAAACCACAACAATAACTGTATTCTATACTCTTTTGGTTCGATTGCAATCATTTCACTGTTTCAAAAATCCCCTCCGATTACTCGAAGGGGATTTGATGAGCTATGTACTAGCGAGAACCATCACGACTTTTGTTCTCACGTTTGATGTCCTTGATTTGATCTCTGAGGATTTTTACTTGGGATTTGATTTCATCCTTATATTCCTTTTTTTCTTCATGTTTTTCCTTTTTTTCCTCTTTTCTACATTCTTTGAACTCACTATAACTAAACTTATTAGACTGTTTTACAGATTGGAGTAACTTGACAGCTGATTTGAATCCTGTACGGAATGCCTGGTTAGCTGATCGCATGGCATCTATCTGAGTGGATCCACTGAGTGTGAAAATTACAGTATATGCAGATTGCTTCACAGCGATGAGTCGAGCAACCTCAGTCGAAAACGCGGACTGAGCTGCGAGGAGAACTGCCTGATTAGACTGGATATTTCCAGTACTACAATTAGTTCCAGTTCCTGTTGTTCCAGTTCCTGTTGTTCCAGTTCCTGTTGTTCCAGTTCCTGTTGTTCCAGTTCCTGTTGTTCCAGTTCCTGTTGTTCCAGTTCCTGTTGTTCCAGTTCCTGTTGTTCC
>JACMPX010000001.1 GCA_014377245.1 Candidatus Altimarinota bacterium | reverse complement strand
GAGCGTTATGATGAATGGGAATTACAAGTGGCGAATCAAGATGAAAGAAAAATTGATCAGTGAACACAAGCAGCTATCGAAGAAGGAAAAAAAATTGATCAATGAACGCAAGCAGCTATCGAATGAAATAAAGAAATAATTAAAAAAGAAGAAAATCTTCGTTCTCAAGTAGAAGCTATCCAAAAAATCAATGGAGTCCCAAAACCAGATATATTAGAACTCCAGAAAACAGCACAAAATATACCAGAACTCCAATGAATGAGTCAGGCAGATATATGAAGTAACAAATACAATAATATCCTCCTCGCCGACTACTACGTCACTCATGCGAAGGATATATCTGTGAAACTCGCATCAGAAGATGCCAAATTATTCCAAAATTCCATAAATAGCCTCTCAGATACTCTCAAGCGTCCTCGTATCGAGGACTTCTCGAAACTCACCTCTTCACTCGCTCTCGGATCAGCTCGTGATACCATCAATGATCGATGAATATCTCTTATCAAGGAGGGATACAGCAAATCAGTCACATGGGATCCACGAGATCGTACCATATCATTCCAGAATGATCGATGAGATACCAAGGTACTCGAGACTGCAAGTATACCACCTCGTGAACGTATAGTGAGGAATGGTCTCTCTATCTCTCGTGATATCACTCAAGTAGTTGAAACTCTAGAGCAGAAAAATCAAAAAATCATAGAAACATCCATCCAAAATGGAACAAAGTGACTCAAAGAAAATCCATATATCTGAGCTCTATCATCAGTAGAGTATGATGAATCATTTGCTCAAGCAGAAAAATCAAAGAATCCAAAAGAACAACTCAGCTATAGTTATCAATGACTACAAGGAAAATATAATGCCATCAGCAAACTCATAGAGCAATATGAGCAATCATGAGAACTAGCTGAGTCCAATGCAATGAAGCATGCCCTCACCCAAGTAGAATCTCAAATAAAACAAATAATAGTATTAGCTAATTCATATGAGTGATTACTCAATCAAAAATCTAAGGATAATAGCCCAAATATAGATAATTTTGACACGATTGCTCGCGACAATCTGTCATATCTCGTGGATAATAGATTCGATCGTATCTGAATAGATGCTAATATAGCGATCACTCATATCATCGCTGAGGTCAATCGTACTCGTATTGCATCCAATCAGATCGATCTCACTCGCCCACTCAATACTATTGACTGACAGAGACTCATATCCATCCTAGATCAGCTATGAGGTACTATTGATGTCCTGACAAATGGAGAGAGACTCTCTATATTCCAGCAGAGGATGACTACAGCACTCAGCTACAATGCAGATAATCCGAATAGCATAGAGGGGCTGATGCGAGCAACATATGTGCCGACTCCTACATAAGAACTAGATAGTTCACTGCGATATCATAGATGAAAAGTGGAGAAAAAATTGACAGGAACAACAAATAAGCATATCATATATCAATCTTACACATATATATGTGAACCAACAGTCACTCTATTCCAACAATTTCGCATAGATTCTGATTCTTGCAACATGGCAATATAACAGATGAGATACGAGCAATCGATGCAGACAAGCGATATGCAGTCACTGATATCCCTCCGAATTGACCAGAAAAAACTACACATTATGTGGGTTCAGATATTAGAAAACGTTATCTCCAGATTTTTTGAACATATACTCACGCATTCATCGTGACGCCAGAGGGATCAACAGTACCAGTATTTATATATGAAGGACCACTTAGTGCTAAAGTTGATTCCATATTATCATCTCTACATTAGTAACAAAAATCCCTCTTCCCTGAGGGATTTTTCTTGCATTCTACAAAAAATATGTACAATGTCTATTGTACATTTACCATATTATTTTTTCATATGACTCTCTCTCGTATACACCTCGGGATGCTGGGTGTGGTGAGTATATTTACTGGTATGATATCCCCAGTAGTAACAACGAGTACAGAAGAATTCCCTTTCCCACTAACAGATCTCCAGATCCCAGCGTACATATTACTCGTATGTCTGGCTGTTGTATGCCTGTTACTCGTCTTACGCTATCGGACCTGGCTGCAATTTTTTGGTATGTTGATACTCATACTCCTCGGATATCTATTCGTCATGGCATGGAGCGAAGAGGTCAGGAGCTCATCTGGGATGATCACTCCATCACTCTCATGGGGATGGATATTCCTCGCTATAGGATCTATACTCCTCATCGGTAGTCTGTTCGCGAATGATAGAGGATTCGAGCCTCCATCATGGTCCGATCGACTACTCGGCTTGCTTAGTGCGATGACTATACTCGCACTCACTAGTCTCATCATCGCAGTGTCGTATATTCCAGTAGCTGAGCGAGCGAGCAAAAATCAGATCATAGAGAGCATCCTCGGTAGTGGTTCTGTACAGACACGCTCATGAGTGACGATGTCGAGACCATTTACCAGTATAGAGAAGCTCATATTCGATCGCAAGCGTGATGCTCTATCGTTTTTTACAGCGAGTGGCACTCAGCTGATATCTATCCCGAGCTATTGAATATATGATCGACTCCCTTATGCGACGACAACGATAAGTGATATCACCTATACGATCACAGCGAGTGGAAATGTGATGAAAGATACTGGGACAGTGATCGGTAAGGCGATCATCCCTCAGCTAATCGATAGAGCTATAGTGATGTATTCGGGTAGTGATATAATATCTCTGACTCCGAACTGAGTAAACAAGTTCACAGGTCAGTACTCGGGTATTGAGGATATCATAGCGACGAAATATTGATATCATAGTATCTGGCAGTCTCATACTGGTACTGGCTATACGATCTACCGAGACGGAGAGATAATATGAGAGCAACAACACGAGATAACCCAGCTCGCAGCATCATGAGATGGAGGATCTATCATGGCACTCGTGAGCGATCCAGATGGGATTCGCAGCATCATGAAAAATGGAGTCAAAATCGAAACAATATGAACTGGATACATAGAGGGGACACTACGCATGAATGGAACTGATAGTATCTACGCCGTAGAAAAAGATGGAGCTATAGAGCTCATATATGATTGAGCGGTCATAGATCGCAAGTTCGATGAAATCAGGGAGATATTCCTCGATGCAGATAGCGGTGGGTATGTATACTTCGGTCGACCTCTCGGTGAGCAGAGCTACTGTCTCTATACGAGGTACCGTGGCAATCTCTGTGGACTCACCGGATATATGAATCCTCGTCCCAGTCCTGATGGTACGAGTATCGTATATGCTGGACTCAAAGATGGCAACTGGGGTATCTACCGCAATGCTGCACCGATAATACGCAACACTGGATATCCCAACCGAGAGGATATCTCTCGAGACTATGTATTCTTCGATATCACCAATCCGAGCTACTACCTCTTCATCCGATGGCGAAACGATGGATATAGCCTCTACAAAAAATGAGCCTGGGTACCATGAACATGGAAGGATGTCTGACTCGATGCGACTTTCGGCTATGACAACAAAGTAATCATGTCAGTACAGGATAATGCAGGATGGCGAGTGATAGAGTTCTAGGATTATTATTATCCTGAGGTGTCATCGAACTCAGGATCAGTATCGGTATAAATAAAAATCCTCTATACACCATAGAGGATTTTTCTGAGGGCTTCCTTTTTATCGGGAAAGAGTCTCGCCTCATAGAGTATTGGTAGTAGATTCCAGTGATGATGAAAACAAGGGTCGGATGAAAGTTCGAGAAGCTCATCGAACGATACAGTGAAGAGCTCTATCTTCTCACCTCCATCTCAGGCGATCTCTCACTCATGTTTGCAATCATGTGCAATATAGTAGTGAACCTGCGTATGTACGTTGTTCGTGCCATGATAGGTCATCCATTCAACAAGTGTGTCCGTGGTATACCCAGTCTCCTCTCTGAGCTCACGCAGAGCACACTCTCTCGGATCCTCATCTGGCGAATCGAACGATCCTCCAGGCAGAGACATGAACAGAGAACGACCTGGTTGTTCTTGTCTCGTGAGGAGGATACGTCCGTCAGACAATATTGGGAGTACAAATGCTCCATCGACAAATCTGATCAGCTCGAATCTACGAATAGAGCCATCATAGACTATCTGATCCCACTGATAGATCTGGGATCTAATTCATGAGAACATGAGTTCTGCATCCTTGGGTATAGTAGATTTTTGTGTCATAATAGGAAAAGGTTAGGTATTAGTCCTATTTTGCGATTCGCATGTAGAGTGGCTCTCCCTTCTCAGCAATATAGAAATCACTCGGTACATGAAAGAGATTCTCAGATAGAGTGATTGCATCATCATACGGAGTACCAATACGTATGAGGAGTTCTCGCATCTTGGAGTCAAAAAATGGGATGAGCATAATCGATATTTTCCTGAGATTGGATAATAGTATGAAAAGTATGTTCTCTAGTTTTGCCCGGCCATCATCCTCAAATATATCTACCTTCCATGGAGTATTCTCTTCGACATACTGGTTGATTTCGGTCGCATAGGCGAATGCAAGCTCGAGAGATCACTTGAGATCTGAGTGACTCATGAGTTCTCTATATTGATCAATTTTAGTAGTTCCAACTTTTCATACTGATCAGGATATACGACCATCTATCTTGAGAGCGAGAGCGATAGCACGATTGAGTAGGTTCCCGAGATTGTTCGAGAGTTTCGCATTGAAACTGAGGATCGCCTGTTCCTGAGAGAAGTCGCCATCTTCTCAGATAGGGAATGCTGTGAAGAGATAGAGTATGAGCATATCTCGAGAATACTCTCAGATATATGCGACTGGATCGATCACATTGCCGATAGATTTTGACATCTTCTGCCCATCTACCGTGAAGAATCCTGTGGTCAGGAGCTGTCTCGGTGCGTCATATCCGGCACTCCATAGCATCGCAGGCCAATATATCCCATGGAACTTCACGATATCCTTACCGATGACATGTATATCTGCTGGCCACCACCGAGCCTCATCATCCTCTACGACGGTGAGATAGTTAAACAGAGCATCATACCAGACATAGGTTACCTGCGTCGGGTCGAATGGGAGTGGTATACCGAACTTGTTCGTCTCACGAGATATCGAGAAGTCCTCAAGTCCACCACGGACGAACTCTATGATCTCATTGTATCTACTACGAGGCTGTACGAAATCAGGATGAGACTCATAGAACGCAAGAATCTGATCCTGATATTTCGATAGACGGAAAAAATAGTTCTTCTCACTCAATTGCTCGAGTTCCCGATTGGGATGATCAGTACATCGTCCATTCACAATATCGGTTTCCTTTTTGAATGTCTCACATCCAATACAATAGAGTCATTCATAGATTCACTCATAGATATCCCCAGCATCAAAAGATCGCTGTAGTACTGATTGCACGAACTCATGATGACGAGACTCGGTCGTACGGATGAAGTCAGTATACCTGATCCCAATAGCATCCCAGACTCCCCTATGCTTGAGAGCCATCATATCAGCATAGTCCATCACATCCATATCGAGTGCTGTGGCTGATTCGACGACCTTCTGAGAGTTTTCATCGACACCTGTCGAGAATCTAGTATCTACGAGCTGGAGTCGACTATATCCTGCAATCGTATCAGCAATGAATGACGCATAAGCATTCCCAATATGTGGGAGAGCATTAGAATAGTAGATCGGTGTAGTGATATATAGCTTTTTTTGCATGAGATTTTTGTATAGATACGGTGATTGTAGGGAAATATGCTCATTTTTCAAGAAAAAATTTTGACATTTCGTATAACTTTCATAATATGCTCACATTCCAATAGTATTCCCCGATAGCTCAGCGGTAGAGCAACCGGCTGTTAACCGGTAGGTCATTGGTTCGAATCCAATTCGGGGAGCCATTTACACATTTCATCAAAAATTTCAGACTTTGTCTGGAATTTTTGTTTTATAGTATCATCTCAAAAATTGTTTTTTTATTATGTATATGATACAATCATGGAGTAAAACTATTTTTTTGTAAGTATACCTCTATGATCTATATTGGGATAGGCTTTGTCTGTCTGCATATCATTTTTCTACTAATTTCGTATCGATACCTACGATATACTCTTTCTCAGTTTTTACTCCTTTTCTTTATCGGAATACTTACTGCAATTATCGTAAAAATTGGACTCTATGGTATAGGCAAGGAACTTCAGATCGATTTTTATTTTTTTGAAATCAAGATTATCTGAAAAAACGCATTCTCTCATTTTGAGTCTGTATACCAATCATTTATCCAATGACTCGTACAGGAAAATCAGTTTTTTTTCTTTCTAGGAACAATTATCCTTCCAGCAATTATCGAAGAAATGATAAAACTTTTGGCCTTTATCATCTATCTTCGTGTTCGTGGACCTCTTCAGACAATATATAGTGCCATTACAGGAATGCTTATTATTGGATTTGGTTTTGCTTTTACCGAAAATATACTGTATTTTCAATCCTTTGTTACATCAGAATATCTCCCCTGACTCATACTTCTATTGACCCTATTAAGGGTAGTATTGTGATCCCTCTCACATATGTTTTTTTCAGCGCTTATTGGATATGGGTTTGGGTACTCTATCTTTGCAAAGTATCAAGCCATTGAAGCAGGATATAACCGAGGTACAGGCATTTTTCATAAAATCCTCGGGAAATTTTCATTTTTTGATGTCCGAACACGGTCATATATCGATACTGTTGGTTCACTCGGATTGAGTCTTATTCTTGGAATTATTCTGCATGTACTGTATAATCTCTTTTTCTTTCTTGGTCTTTCATATCTTTCATTTTTTAGCCTGATCATAGGTATTGGGTGCTTTATATGGATCCTTGGCCAGGATCGACTGCTTTGATTTGATTTTTGAGAAATTAATGAAAAACTTCTCTTTCTAAAGATGCGGGCTGATCTTTCAATGAAGAAAAAAGAGATCTTTCATATTCATGATTCAAAGAATTAAAACTCTCTTAGTAATCCTTAGATATCTATATATACTTTTTTTGCATTTTTTGACTCAATATGTTACATTGAGTGTGTTACCTTATTTATTTACTTTTTTTTATGAATTCCTCTCGTTATTTTCAATTCTTTCTAGGAATTTTTGCATGATTTTTTCTATCATCAACCTTATTTGTACTCAATGGAGATTATGGCACACGTATGATCTCCTCTCTATTTCAGCTGGAGACAGGTTCAAATATATCAAATAGGACTCCACAAGCGTCTTCTACAGGAGTAGTTCACCGTTCGAATGTTGCCAATTCTGTTCTTTCATGAGGGATTGTTGGACGTTCTACAGAACATATCCTTGTAAAATTCAAGTCAAATGTCGGACAGGAACGAAAAAATCAGATTCTTGCTGAAAGAGGGTCAAAAGAAAACTGAAATATTTCTCAAATTGATGTCAAACTTGTCACTATTCCTTTGGGGAAATCACCTGAAGAATTTGTGAGTGATATGAAAACAAAACATGGAGTAGATATAGAGTATGCTGAGGTGGACAATCTCATTGCTCTATCATATATTCCGAATGATCCATACTATGGAAATCAGTGGCATCATCAAAACATACAGTCTGCTGCAGCTTGGGATAGTAGTCAGGGAAGTGGTGTTATCATTGCAATACTAGATACAGGAACTGATTGCAGTCATCCTGATCTGCAATCAAGTTGTGTAGCTGGATGGAACGCATATGATAATAATAATAATTCAGCAGACGTATACGGGCATGGTACAAAGGTTGCTGGAACTGCCGCAGCTATTGGCGATAATAATGGCGGTGTATCGGGTGTTGCCTATAGAGCAAAAATCATGCCAATTCGCATTTCGGATACAACAGGCTATGGATATTTCTCTACTATAGCTAATGGTCTTACCTGGGCCACTGATCATGGAGCGAAAGTGGCAAATATTAGTTACAGCAATGTAAATAGCAGTAGTGCTATTATCAGTGCTGCAGCATATATGAGAAGTAAGGGTGGATTGGTAGTTGTTGCAGAAGGTAATTCTGGTGTTGACTCTCTCATTACGAATCCGAAAGAACTGATCTCCGTCTCCGCTACTGATGGAGCGGACAATCGTACGAGCTGGTCTACGTATGGTGCTGATACAGATCTTGCCGCACCGGGTGCTGGTATTTATACCACAACAGTGGGTGGTGGATACGAAGCTCCTTCTGGAACTTCATTTTCCTCTCCTCTTACGGCTTGAGTAGTGGCTCTTATTTTCTCTGTCAATCCTACTCTCACTCCTGATCAAGCTCAAAGTATTCTCTTCTCTTCAGCTGATGATCTGGGTCAACCAGGATGGGATATGTACTATGGTTGGGGAAGGATAAATGCTACAAAAGCGGTCGCTGCGGCTCTATCTACAGTAGGAACTCGTGATACGGTAGCCCCTTCTGTTCCGACCAGTCTGATAGCAACACCAAACAATGCAACATCTATTGGTCTCTCATGGAATGCTTCTACAGATATAGGATGAGTCACTGGATATAATATATATAGGAATGGAACAAAGATAGCAACAAGTACTACTCAATCATACACTGATATATCAGGGTTGTCGCCTTCTACTACGTATACCTATACCGTATCTGCTTATGATGCCGCTGGAAATACATCTGCTATCAGTATTGCGGCTTCTGGTACGACTCTCGATATTTCTCTCTCCTTTATCAGCAACTCAGTATCGGCAGCAGCTTCAACTGCGAATATAAGCTGGTCGACCAGTATTGCTACAAGTGGAAAAGTACTCTATGGTACCAGTGCAGGAACTCTAAGTAGCTCTATGATCTCATCCCAAGTAGGAGTCATGTCAGATGTACTCATACTCACCGGACTCAGGAATAAAACTACATATTATTATCAAGTGATCATAACAGATAGTACAGGGAAAACTCTATCTTCTGCTGTGAGTAAATTTATAACAAGAAATAGATAGAAGCTGATAATAATATATACGAAAAATCTAATCAACTTTCCATATTGTAAAAAACTCATACTAATAAAAGTATGAGTTTTTTACAACATATGAATTCAAAAAATCTACATACTGGTAGTGCTCGGAATATCTCTTGTATCGAAATATAAATTCTCACAAACACAAGTACCAGCAAAGTTTCATAAGCAATATTGACTAATCCCCTTCCATCGCTACACTACGGCTACTTAAATCGACACGCATGATCTCATCTCTCATCACCCGAGTCATCACTGCCCACCCCGATTTCACTCATGATGAGGTCGCTGAAGTGTGTCAGAACTATATAGACTCTATGGCGAGTGAGAAGATCAAGGATGAGACTCGCATGAAGCGACTCGTGAAGTATATCGAGCGTGAGTTCGAACTCGGCGAGTCACGCATCGAGAAGATCTCAAACAAGATATACAATCTAGAGTCCATTCCCGAGTATCTTTTTGCGTGAGAGTCTCGTATCGTATCAGCACTCGTCTCGATCACAGGACTGACCAAGAATATCGAACAGACTGAGCTCTTCGCAGATGCTGAGATGCAGATAAACCGTCGAGACAAGGTCGCCCTCATTGGCAAAAATGGAGCTGGTAAGACGACACTCCTCAAGATGATCATCGGTCGAGAGTGAGAATACAAGGGAACCATCGAAAAAGCATCAGGACTCAAGATAGGATACCTCTCGCAGGATCTCTTCTGGCAGGATAGTGCTAATACGCTCAGAGCCGAGATGCTCATGGTATTCCCAGATATCACGCAACGGATGGATCGACTCATAGATATCGAGTGAGATGATGAGCAATGGGAAGAGGTGGACACGATCAAGGCCTACCTCAGAGAGCATGATGGCTATCGGAGGTATGATCTGCAGACGGATATACTCAGATATTTTGGCTTCACCGAGACGATGCTCGATCAGCATGTACTCTCACTCTCAGGAGGTGAACAGACCAAGGTACAGATTGCGAAGTTCCTCATCACCGAGGTAGATCTCCTCATCCTCGATGAGCCGACCAATCATCTTGATATCGAAGGGATTATTTTCCTCGAGCGGTTCTGCAAAATATGGAAAAAAGCGATCCTCTCTATCTCCCATGACGTGAGATTCATCGATAATACCTCAGATCGGATCGTGGAGATATCAGGGAAACGACTCAATACCTACCAAGGGAAATACGCAGATTATCTCGTCGAGAAACAAGCTAGATATGATCGTCAACTACGGGCACACACCCTGCAAAAAAAAGAAATCGAAGAACAAGAGGCTTGGATTAATCGGTTCCGCTATACTCCGTCGAAGTCCAATAGCGTCCAGAGTCGTATCAAACAAGTTGACAAGATCTCTCTGATCGATAAACCCGAAGGTGACTCAAGCGTACGAGGTATAACGATCAAGGCAGGAAAAAGACTCCCAGAGAAGATCATGACAATCACGGATCTCGCAATCGGATACAAGATACCGATTATCATCACTCATGGAGAACTGATCGTGAGAAAGGATGATAAAATCGGAATCATCGGACGCAATGGAGCCGGGAAAACCACACTCCTCAAGACAATACTCGGAGAACTCAATGCACTCTCAGGAACGGTCACGACCAATCCAGATCTCATAATCGGATCCTATTCTCAGGTACTCTCGGGTCTCGATGGCAGTGCGACTATCATAGCAGAGCTCGGACGCAACTATGAGAACGAGGGTGAGATACGAGCGATGCTCGGCGGACTCCTCATCACAGGAGACAAGGTCGACCAGACGATCACTACACTCTCAGGAGGCGAGCGAGCCAAGGTCGCACTCACCAAGATGCTCCTGACGCGTCCCCATGTCATCATCATGGATGAGCCGACGAACCATCTCGATCTCCACTCCAAAGAAGTGATCAAAAATATGCTTGAGAGTTTTGATGGTACCAGTCTCATCGTCTCACATGATCGAGACCTCCTCGAAAATATCTCAAATAGAGTATGGCTCATACAAGATTGAGTACTGCGTACTTTCGATGATCCAGAGAAGGGTTTTGCTGAGGTATTCTAGTTGACCTGCTTGTATATAGAGTAATTATCTATATAATTCAATAGCATATTCAAAGGGATACTATATGAAAAAACTCCTCATCTTCACAGATACATATACGGGGCAGATCAATGGTGTGACTCGCTGCCTAGATAATCTCGCGAGCAATCTCCCCTCAGATATCCACCTCTCTGTTGTGTCTTCGGATGATTTTCTGAGTGTACCATTCCTCGGATACAAGGAGATCCGTCTCTCTCTCGCATTCCCGAGACGAATCATCTCTCAGCTCAGAGACGTCCGTCCAGACTACGTACATATCATGACTGAGTGACCTATAGGACTGACCGTCGCCTATATCTGTCAGAAGAGATATATTCCCTATACGACTACATTCCATACCAAGTATCCTGAGTATCTCAATATGAGAAATAGCCTCATCAAAGAAGAATACGTCCACCAGTATCTACACTACATACACAATAGTGCTGAAGAGGTATTCATCTCTAACTCAGGTCTCGGGGAATATCTCGTGAGAAATGGGTATGAACACTCTACTATTGTACCATTTGGCATCGATCATACTATATTCTATCCATGAGTACGAACTCTATTTCTCGATATCCCTAGACCAATACTGCTCTATGTCGGACGGATTGCAGTCGAGAAAAATATAGTAGATTTCCTCGAAATGGATACCAGATACGCCAAGATAATTGTCTGAGATGGTCCCCTACTCGAGGAATATAGAGAGAAATATAGTGATATACAATTTCTCGGACAGAGGAGTGCTGTAGAACTCGGTGAGATATATAGGAGTGTCGATGCATTCGTCTTTCCATCGAAGACTGATACTCTCGGTCTGGTCAATCTCGAGGCAATGGCTTGTGGACTCCCGATCATCGCCTATGATCTCGAGAATACAAGGTGTATAATCGAGAATGACGTCACTGGGATACTCGTACCTGAGTGAAAGAAACTCGAAACAGCTATAGAAAAAATCTCAAATATACTACCCAGAGCATGTGCCGAATCAGTAGCTGAGTATACCTGGAAGAACTATGCGAATGAGTTCATATCTCATCAATTCCCTATCAGCAAAACCCTATGGACCTCAACCAATATCTAGATCCTGCAACTATATCATCTCTACAAAACTGAGGATATGTACTCATGCTCATTCTCATGATTGTAGAAGGACCTATTGTGACTCTTATAGCAGCATTCCTAGCTTCACTCTGAGTCTTTGATATATATCTTGTAGTGATTCTCGGATGGATATGAGATATCTCATGAGATTTCCTATTTTATAGTATTGGGAGATTCGGGTGGAATATATTCGAGAATAAAACAGCCATCAAAAACCAGAAAGAGTCCAGATTCATCCAAAAACTCGATCATCTCATACGCACCAATCTCATTCTCGCTATTCTCGTCATCAAGTTCACCCCATATGCACCACCGATCGGCCTCACCTATATCGGCAAGATGCAGGTCGATATAGAGAAGTATCTCATCGCTTCGATAGTACTCTCTATACCCATCCCACTCTTATCTGGACTCGTTGGATACCATATCGGAATCGTGAACACACTCATGAACAAGTATAGTGGAACGACGTTAATACTCTATATTCTATGAGCCATCGGGACGATCAGTTTTGCTGTGTGACTTTTTATATTTCTCAGACAAAAATCGATACAAATCCTCAATCAGGAGGAATCTATTTCGGGTAAAATCGAGAGAAATACCAAAGCTGATAAGCCAATCGATGTATAGGGACAACTCTGATGATATCTATATTCATCTTCCAATCAGCGAGAATACCATAGAAATATCAGTGCTTGAGTGACTTTCTCGGAGAGATCAG
>JACMPX010000028.1 GCA_014377245.1 Candidatus Altimarinota bacterium | reverse complement strand
CAGTAGAGTCCGACACCCAGTGGGAAAAAGTAAGCAGATACCGCGAGCATAACTGGGAGCATATAGAGCATCATCTTCTGCATCAACTCTGGATCGAGAACTGCCTCTACAGAACTAGGCTCGATTTCTTTTTTTGGTTCTTTTGGATCTTTTGCCTTAGTTGTATAATGGAATGACATATAGGCCTGTACCCATTGTGTGAATCCAAGTATAAGTCCAAATACTACTGCCATAATTCCACCGACTTGACTCAGGTTGAGTCCGAGAAAAGTAGTGACAATACTCGATGGCTTGAAATCTGCAAATATATTATAGAGATGATAAAAATTCGATGGATCAGTGATTCCAGAGATTACCCAATATAGTCCAATAAGTATGGGCATCTGGATAAGGAGAGGGAGACAAGATCACATAGGATTGACTCATTCTTTTTTATAGAGTTCCATCATCTTTTGTCCGAGAACGGCTTGATCATCTTTATATTCTTTTTGGATTGCTTTTATTTTTGGTTGGACTTTTTGGAGTTTTTTTTGACTCTCGAGCATGTGTTGCTGTGGGACGAGGAGTATCAGTCGGATAATGAGCGTGATTATGATGATAGCCCATCCAAGTGAGTGTCCTGGTATCCACGTGAGGAGTGCTACGAAGAGGTTATAGATCGGCTCGTATACAATAGTTGTGAGAGTTGACCTGAATGTTCCTGGCATAGAGAGTGAGAATGCAATACTACGTTCTCATAACGGAGTCTTCATCGATATGATATATTTGCCTGATTGTTGAGAGAATACTTTATATAGTGTAGCAAAAGAAATCAATTGCGTCGATCAAGCAGTAATATTAATAGGCATACAGAATCAGCTTGCCGTCTCTCGGATTCCCGATAGTGGACGAGAGTCAATAGATATATTTATATCATCGCATGGATTGACTATGATAGCACCTGTTGTTGTATTGTGGATAGTGATTTTGGGAATATTGGGTACTGTTATACTGTCACTCTCAAGTGAGAGATATATATCAGGTATAATGAGTACGGTATTTTGTTTTGGAAAAAACCAATACTGAATAAGGAGTGAAACGAGGAATGCAACTACAAAGAGATTTATGATGCGGAGTTTGTCCATGATAGTTGAATTATGATATAAGAGTTTATTTTTTATTTTCTTCTATTTTTCGATATAAGAATTCTATGTTTTTTTGGAATTCTGCAATATGTTCTCTATTTTTATAATCAAGAATGGTTCATTTTTTGGGAACGAGGACTACATCGAACCTGATATGTTCGAGATATATATGAGATATATCATAGAATTTGCGTCTCCAATAATTACGATTTACACTTCCTTTAGTACACTTGGATGATAAGAGTATAGCACACCTGCCATGAGTTTTTTTATTCTCCATCGTATTTGCGATCCATACATACGAAAAGAAAGGTTTTTTGCGAGCTAAAACCTTTCTGAGTTCGTGTTCTGTAAGACGGTATTCTTTGGAAATCATATAAAAGTATCAGTTAACAGTAGTGTATATCAGGAAAGAATTTTATGACTATAATTCATTCCTGATAATACCATTCTGATATCTGCATATTATTTAGCCACGGAATCTCTCTGTGAGTCCAGGAACGGTGACGATACGAGCATTGCCTCCAGCAACATTGTGGTGTTTACTTTTTCCTCGTATATTTTTATAGCGGTTGAGATAGCTCACAGTCAGAACATGTCGTCCCTTACGACGTCGTGCACGCAGGACTTTTTGTCCATCTACTGTATTTTTACGAGCGAGGAATCCGTGTACACGGAGTCTTTTTCTTTTCTTGAGTTTTCCTATCATATGGATTATTTTTTATGAAAAAAGCTTCGAAATTGTATAGAAAAGTGACTGCTTGTCAATCGATTTTTTGAGATTATTTCGAGAAGCATTTTATTAAAAACCATCTTTTAGGGTTTTTTTTTTGATTCGCATACATATCTTTTCATACACCACTTCCCATTTTATCTCTATTTTGCAGATATCTCGGCATCTCAGAATTGTTGAGTAGGAGAGTTTCCACATCTTATTCCGAGAGTCCACGAGAACTGAAAAAAAAAGTGTCTCTCCTCTTCCTCATAAAAGATACGAAATAAATCTTAAGTGATATCAATTCTAGTTATACACATCTACATGTATATTATTGGCTTCTAATACATGAGAGATATCTTTTTTCAGAGGTGCTACGAATTCATATTCTACCCCAAAGAGTTCCAAAATCAATTTTCTGGCATGGAGCCATTGTCTCGCGAGTTTATATTTTGTGAGAACTTCTCTATTTGTTTCTGCATTTCCATAGATCTTATCTCCAATAATCGGATGTCCCATATCAGCCATATGGACACGGATTTGATGAGTTCTGCCTGTGAAAAGCTCGATTTCGAGGAGAGAGTATTGCTCATCAATATGATGCAATACTCTGAATTTAGTTTGAGCAAATTTTGGATTAACGGGGTTTTTGGTAGTCATACGCTTATGATCACTTCAACTTTGTCCGATAAAAGATTCGATAATTCATTCTTTTTTCTGTACTACTCCCATAACAACGGCAAAATATATTTTTCGTATTTCTTTATCTGCTATTTTCTTCTGGAGTATCTTCATCGACCGATCATTTTTTGCAATCAGGATGAGCCCACTTGTATCTTTATCGAGTCTGTGGACTATTCCAGGTCGTTCGACACCATTGATGACAGATCAATTCCCAAAATAATAGAGAAGTCCATTCAAAAGGGTTCCAGTTTTCCCATATTCTCCAGGAAATGTATGAGTATTTATACCTGCATCTTTGCTGATAACTGCAAAATCGGGATTATCAAAGATAATTTCAAGAGGTATATTTTCTCCACTCAGATAGTATTTCGCAGTTACAAATTCTATATTGATAAAATCTCGTAGTACGACTCGTCTGTTGATTCCAAGAGTTTTCCCATTTATTCGAATATGTCCTGTATTTATCAGTATATTGATATAAGATCTAGAAATATCAGGAAAGATATCCGAGAGATAGAGATCAATTCTTCGGATTTGATGTTTTGGGATATATACACAGAATTGCTCTTTTCGCATTATTTCTGGATTCGTAGATATATTTCCTCGTATACGGCATCTCGTAGAGATTCTTCTATGGTTCTCAGATGTTTCTGGATCTCAGAATTGAGTAGTAGTGTCTCAGCATCTTGTTCTGATAGTCCACGAGAGGTGAGGTAAAATAGTGATTCTCCACCAAGTCGATGCATCCTACATGAGTGACCTCACTCGATATCATCTGTGGCGATCTCAAGTTTCGGAACTCCACGTACTCTTGCCACAGTGCCAATGAGGATATTTGTCTGATCGACACGTGTAGATACCTGGCGATATGGACTGGCGACTCGGGCGACTCACTCGACAGAGATCCGAGCATCATCAGTTGCCAGTGCGAGGAGATCGAGTGTAGATCTCGCATTGTCTCATACGATTTCTGTGATGATCTCGATATCTGTCTCATTCATTATTACGCCAGTACCTGTGAAAATAGTACTTGATCCGATTGAGATATGTCGATAGTATTTTTTGATTGCATTAGGAGAAAGTGCAGGAATCCGGATTGCTTCATCATTCACAATAACAGAAATAGAAGGTGCGATAAAACAATACTCTACTCTCACTCCTTCACTAATTATGATATTGGCGATTTTGACAATACCTCTGTCGATTATATGACAATTTTCATTGATGCGAATATTTGCATTAGTTATATCTAGTGTTTTCATTGATGCACTATAGGAAAAATAGAGAAAAATGCAATTGGCTTTTTCCAGGGTTTTCTATAAAATATCACCTATGAATACAGTGATCCTCGAAATCGCAGTGGATAGAGCTAATGAGAAAGGTGTCTTCGTTGCTCGTGAGATGCTCTCGACTCTGCATGATACCCTCCATGACTCGCATACTGCATGGTGGGATATATTGTCGCATAGTCGTCCACAATTTCGTTTTTTTGTGGTGCATCATCTGGGTCGTATCAGATTTTTTCTCGAGACTCCCATCAAACATCGACAGTTCCTCGAGAGCCAGCTCTATGCTCACTATAGCGATATCGAGATCACTGAGGCGATATTACCATTTGACGCTGATGCCGAGATCTCTCTGCAAGAGGCGAGTCTCTCACATATCTCAGGAGATACTATCAAGCTCTATGCCAATCTCAAGGATCGTACTGAGAAAGAATGAATCGATCCGCTCTCAGGAATCACTTCAGTTCTCGCGAAATCAGCCAAGACTGAGACCGTATTTTTGCGTGTGGATTTCTCTCCACTCTCTGATCATGATTGGCGTGAGCATAGAGAACGGTCGATCATTGAGATGCATATTCCTGATTTTGCCAAGGTGTTTCTCCTTGCGAATTGGTGGTGGATACGTATGTTTGTATTTCCATTTACCCTATTGGCTCATATTGCTTCGTTTATCATGGGTGGATCTCACAGTGATGATGATCATACTACGAATGATAAAAAAGAAAAACGAGAAACGAATGAAAGCAAATTTGATAGCTATGGCTACTCGACTCAGATCATTCTGGCTTCAGTGGGTCAGACGAGTGCTACAACTCGTGAGCTCGCATCGAGTCTCCATATATTTTCTCAGCCGAACGGTGCCAAGCTGGTAACAAGGCGACCTCAAAAAACAAGTTATTCAGCAACACTAAAAAACTACTCGAAGTATCGGAGTATCCTCTCTGTGACTGAGCTCGCAGGACTCGTGCATATGCCGACGATCTATGTACGGACTCCAGGGGTCAACTGGGTCACAACCCGCAGGTTTGAGCCACCACACAACCTGCCTCATATTCTTGATCCTAATACTCCGATCGGACTGTCGAACTTTCGTGGTTCTACGGAGGCATTTGCTATACAGCCGATCGATCGAGCTCGTCATACCTATATCATAGGAAAGACGGGTATGGGCAAGTCGACACTCCTCGAGAATATGCTCTATTCTGACATCATGTCGGGTCGCGGTATCGCCCTCATCGATCCGCATGGAGATCTCGCTGATACGATCCTTGCCAATATTCCGAAATCTCGTACTAACGATATCGTATTATTCGACCCGTCAGATACGGAGTATCCGATCGCGTTCAATATGCTCGACAATCCAAATCCTGAGTTGCGTCCGATCGTCGCTTCTGGACTGGTTTCAATATTCAAAAAAATGTTCGCCGAAAGTTGGTGACCACGATTGGAGTATATCCTCCGTAATACTATCCTCACACTCCTCCTCATCCCAGATACCACATTGATCTCGATCCCACTCATGCTGACCCATGAGTCATACCGTCGCAAGGTCGTATCGAAGATCACTGATCCTATCCTCATACAATTTTGGACAAATGAGTTCGAGAAGATGGCTCCAGCACAGATGAGCGAAGCAATCAACCCAATCCTGAATAAGGTATGACAATTCCTCTCGTCACCAATCCTCCGCAATATCCTCGGACAACCCAAGAATCCCTTCTCACTGCGGTGGATCATGGATAATGGGAAGATATTTATCGTGAATCTATCAAAGGGGAAGATCGGAGAAGATGCATCCGCTCTCCTCGGAGCGATGATGGTGACTAAATTCCAGATCGAGGCGATGACCCGAGCTGATACACCTGAGGCGGATCGTCGAGACTTTGGGCTGTATGTCGACGAGTTCCAGAACTTCGCCACCGACTCGTTTGCGACGATCCTCTCTGAGGCTCGCAAGTACAAGCTGTCCCTCACGATGGCGAATCAGTATATTGCCCAGATGCCTGAGACAGTGCAGGGAGCCGTATTCGGGAATGTGGGCTCACTCATATCGTTCCAGGTCGGACATGATGATGCCATGAAATTTGCAGAGGTGTTCGGCGGCGAAGATGTCATAACACCGCACGATCTCACAAACCTGAGGAAATATGATATCTATACCAAGCTATTGATCGATGGTATGCCATCGCCTGTGTTCTCAGCGACGACCTATGCTCCACTCCATGAGCGGATCGACACTCCACCTCAGCAGTCTCGTGATGTTCTCCTGAAGGTATCAAGAGAGAAGTATACCAAAAAGCGAGACTATGTAGAGAAAAAAATATTCGAATATGCGGCAAAGATATCTGATGATGAGAAAAAATATCGTAAAGAAAAGGAGGAATATAAAGAGGGCTTGAAGACAAAGAAAGAGAGTGATAGAAAACAAAAGCCTCTCGAATAGTGTATGGAGTCGCAGACTCCTGATGTTCAAAAATGAAAAATGATAAACAAGCTTTACGGAAAGAAAAATCAGAATAAAAACTCAACTTAGATTGAGTTTTTATTCTTAGTAATTTGCCACTAGATCCATTTTCACTGTTCCACTATAGAGTCATGCCGCCTGCTCAGCTCCTACTTTTCCTCCGTATTTGATACGGTAGGTATAGGTATTTTTGAGTCCATTTGTATTGATACTCGATACCTGATTTGCGAGATTTGCACTTATACCTGTTGTGATGATGGCTCATCAATAGCTCGTACCATTCCACTGATCATATCCCCATCCCAGTGTACCATTCCAATAACTGATTGTATCAGCTCATTTTGCGAGCGTGTTGGACCCGATCATTTTGAGTGTATATCCTACTCCAACTGTCTTGACTGTGACGATCATCTCACCAGTACCGAATACTGTAGTATTTGTTGCTATAGTATCGATATCGTATGTATCTGCTGAGATACTCCACTCGATATCATCGATATAGTAGGTCACACTCTGCAGTGTGGTATTTCCAGAATTATCAGATACCAATATATCAAAACGGTATTTTCCGAATGGGAGTCCTGATATTGTGAGATTACCTGTCGATATTGTCGCTGCTCATGAGAGAGTCATATAGCTCGGTGCTAGATTGGTCGTTCCCCATGCACTAACACCATCCCAAGCGAATATCCGACCTGTGAATGATGTTGTATTGATATTGGAGCCTGTGTCACTATAGGCAACTGTCAGTGGGAAATTCCCAATCGGCATGAGGCTCCCAGATGATCGCGAAATAGAGTTGATAGTTGGTGCGATAGTATCAGTAGGAATCACTTTTGCAAAAGTGATGTAGTCCATATCTAGTATATCAGCTATGAATTCCCAGTTTCCACCATTTAGTATTCCGGTGTATGTAGTAGATCATGTTGCAAATACACCATCACTATCTACGAGCATCATTAGTATTCCAGTGAATCCTACAGGCAATGATGCTATAGGGTATGATATTTTTATATTACCGAGATTTCCATTTTTCTCTTGAAATTGCCATTCGCGAGCGATACGAGAATATCCGACTGGTGTATCCGTGAGTATAAAGCTGCCAGTACCAACTCCGTTGTTGCCCCAGATAAGTGACTGATAGTTAGTTCCAATCGCACTAACACTATTGATGATGATATCCCCAGTATTATTCACGGATTGTGATTTTGCCTGATTGAGAGCAGAGATATCATCACGAGCGATACTCGCAATATCTCTATCAAAAATCCCTGCAGTTGTCCCATTCCATGCAATAGAATTATTCGAGAGAGTATAGTCCTGAGCAACCGTCTGATCGAGCGTGATACCATATTTAATGGCGAGATACGTCTCCACCTTATTCCGACTAGTCCCAACGATTTCTGTCGGATAGATGATCACTTCACCGACACTCGCGAGGGTCGAGTTCGCAGCAACACTGCGTCCTATTCCATGATTTTCGGATACAAATTGTTGATTTACTCATGCATTCGTGAGAGTCTGTAATCCATCTGTACGATTCGTTGCACTACCTCCCGCAGCACGAGAGGTACTCGTGATATCTGGTGTATTGACTCATCGTCCGTTCGCACCATTATAGATCACGGTTCCAGCATACCGAGCGAGACGATCAGTGGTTGGCGTAGTGCTCCAGTCGAGAGCATTCGAGACAGCGGTCTGGGGTCCAATCAGGAATCATCCTCCAGCACCGATTCGAGTTGCGGTAAAAATAGAAGCAGCAGCAGTTGTAATAGAGAGATTACTATTGGTATTGAGAGAGGCATTATTGAAATAGAGAGTGGGATTGTAGTTGATCTGGTTCGTTGTATCATAGGTGACAATTCCGAGTCCTGTGACCGCATTGGCTGCAGCACCGAGAGTACCGCTATTCGTCCAACTAGTGATCGTACAGCCTGCAATACTACAGTTCTTACCACCATCTGCCTTGGTCCAATAGGTCATACCCGTTACTCCACCCGGTGCGTAGGTGAGAGATGATGCGACGACAGAGTTCGTCGCAAAGGCTGTATTATTGGTGGTATTGGAATCACCTGGATTACTGATACTGACATTGAATATGACACTTGTACCTCCTGCTGCAGGAAGTGGAATCACTGGAATACGGAGTGTATCACTCCCAAGGGATACGATAGTAGTTGTTTTGGTACAGGTTACTGTAGAGCCTACTGTTGCACCACATGACCAACCGTTATCAATGAAGGGACTTATGGGACCTGAGACATTTGCAGGAAGTGTGAGAACAGCCGTATGGACTCCAGTCGAGGTTATATTTCCAGCATTCGTGAGTGTGATAGGAAGCTGTGAGAGATATCCCGTCGTAAGTGGTCATTCAGGTTGACTGATACCTGGGATCAGATCTACTACAGAGCCCGTAACATATGGTAGGAGTCTCCACTCCACAGATCCTGAATATGTGACACTAGCTCCTGTACCAAAATTCCAATTCACTCCGAATCCGAGATCTCCTGCCGTCAACTGAACAGTATTAGCAAAATCAGTTCCAGCTGTAATACGTGATCCTATAGTTGCATAAGGGCCTACTTCATATGCCGTCCATGCAGGCCCAGAGAGATATCGGTAGGCCGATACAATATTGGCAACATTATCATACACTCATACCGTGGCTCCACCTGTAGATGAGAGATAACCAACATCATTGGCATCAGATCCAGCCACGAAACTATCATTTCCAAAATAAAAACGTACATTAGCTGTATTTCCAGCTGGAACGATGACTCGATAACTCCAAGTAAAGTATTTGTTCGGTGCCGTATGAGACCAATCTATAATAAGAGTATAGGTCAAACCTCAAACAAGTCGAGTCATAGTAGAGGTCGCGGTATAGGTATTTCCACTGGTTGAACCGGAGGTTGTTTGAGTTGTCCAGGCAGTTGCAGTGACTCCATCAACACCATTTCCATAAGTAGTTGCTCCAATACGTAGTGATGGCCATACACCTGGTAATCCACATCCAGTTGCAGCTGGATTACCCGTATATATTTGAGTCAGATTATTATAGTAGATCTGGATTTGGGCACAATCACCAATAATGATCCTGAGATCATTGGATCCCGCAGTTCCACCACTTGGATTCATCGTAAAGCTCGAGGCTCCACAAGTGTAGAATGTGATTTTTCCATTTTTGACGACTGCTTGAGATCAGGGTTTTGATGCCGATCCATCAATTCTACAGAGTGTATCATTGGTGATTGAGAGTCATTGCGTATTGAATGTGATATCATTCTCATGCAAAACAGCCAGATCTACGATATTACCATCACTCATAGTAGGAGTGTCTATAGTTATCAATACAGGAGCTGAGAATATGAGGTGCGTTCCAGGTATACCGAACTCGAATACATCAGAACTACTGATAGTATCATTTTTCCCTTTTTTGGATTTTGATTTCTTGATTTTTTTGCTGTGATATTCATTTGCCTTGGTAGTTTCGATGGTTGTAGCGGCGAATATCCCGATAGTAGAAGGATCGATGATCGCTCCAGAGGGACTTGAGATGATTGTCCCTGTTGCTATACTCACTGCAATGGCACCGCGAGATCATATGATTTTTTCTTCTTTTTTGGCATTATACTCGAGTTTTATTTTTCTAGATTTCTCTCAAGTGATGAACATAGGTTGCTCTATGCTAATAAAATCATCGAATAGGTTCATTTGCTCGATAGGTATATTTATGCTTATCTCATTTTGTATTGGATTCATTATAAAAATAGGCATGACCTGCTCAAGTGTTTCAATTTTTGTATATTCAGTTCTTGCAGCGATGAGTACTGATATATCATCTTGGATCTCGATTTTCTTATTTTTGTATACTCATTCAGGTTCCATGTCATTGGCTATTACAGGTGGTAACTGGAGATCCTCTATAGAGTTGACTGCAATATCCTCGTTTGTGAGTGCTAACACAGTTAAAGAACTTGATTGAAAAGTAATAATAGTACTGAGCACCAAAATCAAGATGTAACGGATTACTGACATATAGATTAGTGTAACATATCTCAGTATAAAAAAATAAAATCTATCGAAATTCTCGATAGATTTTGCGTTGCTTAGTTTTATTTTTATGTTAGAGTATCGAGCTTACTCGGATCTCGCATTGACATTTGGGCTGTTTTAGTGTATATCCTGTGACTACGTACTAGCTTCAATAGTGATTCATCCATGAGAATCATACCATTTTGCTTGCCAAGTTCGAGTACAGAGTAGAGATTTTGAGTTTCTCCTCGTATTATCAGATTGCGGACTGAGTCATTGTTGAACATTATCTCTCGAGCTACTATCATACCAGTGACATCACTCTTGGGAAGGAGAACCTGTGAGAGTATCAGACGCATCGATAGGGCAAATTGCATACGGATCTGATTCTGAGATTCTACAGGGAATGATTGTATGATACGATCTACTGTCTGGACGGTATCATTCGTGTGGAGAGTTGAGAATACGAGATGTCCGGT
>JACMPX010000027.1 GCA_014377245.1 Candidatus Altimarinota bacterium | reverse complement strand
TGAAAAAGTAAATATTGAAGCAAATAAAAACTATGGACTCACGAGACATTGGCTCCATGCCTATAGACTCCAATTCAATCTATTTGACCATGAATATAGTTTTGAGGCTCCACTCAAGAGTGACCTAGAAGCAGTCATCAGGAATCATTAATCAGATTGGTTTTTTTCTGATTTTTGACTATACTCTGGGAATAGAAGGCTGAAATAACCAAAAAATCCCCCTAACCCTCCTCCGGTATAACTCGTCGCCTAAAAAGATTCGAATTAGAAATCTTTATTATGGAAATCTGATTCCTCAAAGACTCTAACATTAAAACACTATAACATTCCATTATGACAATCCGCAGTGACCGCTTATCCGAATGCATCCGTACAATCGCCATATGAGAGATCCTCACGTATTCCCGCGACTATGAACATACTCATGGTATCATATCTGTACCTGAGATCGTAGTATCTAGTGACAAGAGCTACGCAGATATCATGGTCCATGGACAGTGAGATGACAAGGAGCTGACAGCGTTCCTCTCACCTATAGCCGGTATTATCCATACTCACATATCGCGAGAACTGTGACTCCGTCGTACCCCTCGGATCCGTTTCCGAGTTGCCAAAAATATAGACAAAAAAGGTGATATACTCTCTCTCATACAGGAACTCGATAAACAATATGGACTTTCGAAATAAGCTCAAATCCTACATCTCAAGACTCACAAAATGATGAAAAAAGCAATGGAAAAAAGAGGTACAAAAAGAAAAAAAACAAAAATATCTCTTTGGTGCATCAGATCCAGATGATATATTCAAGCGATCACGTAATACGAGTAAACTCTACTATCAGAAAGAGAGGATTACAGCTTTTTCGAGTTTTTTCCAAGAAAAAATAATAACAGGAGATATATTCAAAACATATGGATATATCATGAGTATGATTGGACTCATGTTGATCCTCCTAACAGTATATATAATTGCATTTTCTCCATATTTCAAAATCAGCCCCAATCAAGTCATGGTAGAAGCTATGACCCCTGGTGTAGATATCGGTATTGCCTATCGAGCACTCGAGTGAATATATGGTCAGAGTATATTCCTCCTCGATGAGGCTGATATAGCTAGCAAGCTCAAGCTCCATCTAAAGAACCTAGAAGCCGTCAGTATAGATAGATACTATCCCAATGGTATCAAGGTACTCATCACAGGTGCTCCTATATTATTCGACACTACTATCACAGGAATACCAGACAAGAAATGGGGACTATCGAAAAACGGAGTACTCATACCTGAGAAAGATCTCGGTGAAACAGTCATAAAGTACCATCTTGAGATCACTGCTGAGAATCTAATTGGTGATCTTTTTCTCAACTACAAGCAAGGAATAGATGAATATAATATGACTACTATATCACGAGTATTCGAGATATTCACGAGTGAATGGTCGAATATCAAGCTCACAAAATCTAGATACTTTCTCTGAGAAAATGAGCTCCATATTATTCTCGATTCTGGCACTCGACTCATATTTGCGCTCCAAGATGATAGTGAAAAACGTCCAGGGACGATCTCGAAGAATATACTCGATGAGCTCGTCACGCTCCGCACCTATATTGCGAGCAATAGATCTCGTATCACTGACTGATCTCTATCATATATCGATGCTCGTATACCAGGCAAACTATTCGTCTGTGTAGATAAGGTAATTTGTCAGAAGAATCTCATCCTCATCTATGGTGAGGTCTATAGATAGTACTATCGATTTACTTCTAACAAGTATAGAGAATTCACAATAAAAATATGAAAAGAAGGAAAAAAGATTGGTGAAAAATACTCGAACCAATAATCATAGAATATGGTGGCAAGAAGATAGAGCTTGATTATGAGACTCATTTTCAGCTCCTTTGTGCTGTCATACTCTCAGCACAGACGACAGATAAGCAGGTCAATCGTATTACTCCACCTTTCTTTGCTCTAGTGAGAGAGGCCCGAGATGTTATCGATATACCACTTGAGCATATTGAGGAACATTTGCGATATGTGAATTTTTTTCGGAATAAGTCTCGATTTATCCGAGAAACTGGAACTATATTGGCAGAAAAATATAATGGTATTATTCCTGATGATCTCGATCTCATCCAGACGTTTCCGGGTATTGGGATCAAAACAGCAAAAGTGGTACTCGCAGTACTCTATAATAGGCCCTATGTATGAGTCGATACCCATATTCATCGTGTTATGAATCGACTCGGTGTCGTAGATACAACAACTCCTAACCAGACAGATCGCGAGATAGATCATTTATTTGATATAGAGACCAAGCGACTCCTCCATCATCCGCTCGTCCTCTTCGGGCGTTATCACTGTACTGCGAGAAAACCGAAATGTGAGAGTTGCAAACTACAGAAAGAATGCAAGTACTACAGAGAAAAATCTAGTAAAAGTAAAAAATAAATTCGAGATTCTGAAAAAGATATTTCTACACCATATCTGTACTCTCTCTCGTCTTGAGAGTATAGAGCACATAATCAGAGTGAGTCAGCTTCATTGGATCGAGTCCAGCCTTCTCACAGGCTAGAGCATAGTATCTCTCTGGTGTCGGATCGAGATGGACCATATGAGGGAGCACAATCGATATGATTCCGAGATTCTGTGAGAGGAGGATGAGTCACTCATCTCGAGTGTTCATCTCAGCTATATTCTGTATCATACGGCGATCCTCAGGCCCAAATGTATCGACACGGATATAGAGATTAGCGAGATTATCAACACTCTGCAGACTCGTAGCAAATCTCGGATCCTTGAGACAGAGCATACTAATATCGATACACTCGTAAATAGTATTCTCCTTCTGACATTGGATACGTCCAGACGATGCTATCACTCGTCCATCATGATAGAGTGTGACAAAAACAGATTGCCGAGTAGACATCATCGGTATGAGATCAGGGGGTATATCCGACTGAGTTACTATACGTTTCTCACGCAAGTATGTTTCGAGAGTTTTGCGAACGAGTGAGTGCATAGTTGAGTATTATTATTTTCGGAATAGTTCTTGCTCAGCCTCTTTCTCAGTTTCCTTGGCTTCTATCTCAACTTGAGCGAATACATCTCCGATCGGATCAGAGCCAGTAGTGATATATATGCGATAATAACAGAATCTGATAAAAAATGTAGTGAAAATAGCAATAAAAAAAGCGAGCATAGAGAGTCCGAGAAGAACAAAGAGAGCATTACTCGATTCGGAGTTAGTTTTTGTATAGACAAAGAACAGTATGCTCGCAGTGAGTATCAGGCTCACAATACTCGAGTAGATAGAGAGTAGGCAATAGCGATAGCTCGATAGTATACTCACGATGATCTCGAGTCAGAATATATTGAGTAGAACATGAGCCATATAGGCAATGAGGATACCAGATCCATCTATGAATTGTGAGTTCACGATGAGATAAAAAGGAGCGATAGCTATATAGAGAATAATAGAAAATACCGAAGCATGGAGGAATGTCGTACGACTCCCTGTATATATATGAGGAAATATTCCCTTCGCACTCCATATATAGAGCATATTGCTGATCGATAGTGAGAAAAATGTGATCATAGCAAGGAGTATCGGAGAAATACCACTCCCGAGTGAAAATCTCCCAAGAGAGAGAAATGCGAATATCATCACTCCAGTTGATGAGAGGAACCCAACAACAATAGCGACCAGCATCATCATACCGAGACCAACGATATCTACATAGGGGGGACCGAGGAGTTCCTCATTCGAGACGGTGATATCTCCGAGAGTATTATTGTTTTCTAACATAGTAGACATAGAATATGAGGATAGCACCAATAGAGATAAATATATCCGCAAAATTCAAAATAGCAAAATATTTCACTGCGATGAAATCGATGACATATCAGAAGAAAATCCTCTCATACGCATGTGAAATAGCTCATGCGAAGATGAGAACATATCCTATATCGAGAAGTCGAGAATTTTTAGCATATTCATTTCGGATATAGTGATAAATAAGACCTATGATGAGTATTATCGTGATGAGCTGGAGAGGGAGGCCTGTGATCGGGAGAGAGAATGCAATACCAGAGTTATAGGAGAGCTGCAGTCCAAGATATTCTCACCAAATCTGTATACCTTCCCACTTTAGGACATCGAGCATCACTTGCTTTGAAATATAATCCAAAGCTATGAGTACAAAAGTGGAAAATACGATTATTGGGAGTCGTTGCATTAGGCAAAATAACGATATACACTATACATCACCATCCCGATGATCGCTGTGAGAACCGTTCACCAGATTGTATCGATCGCGACCATATGCCAGCTCCATCATTTCATCACACTCATCGAAGTGAGCTCATACGTCATATATGCTCCGAATCCGAGGAGAGCACTATTGATAAGAATTTTTTGTAGTCAAATTCACGCCTCAACTCAAGGGAGTACCACGAGCAATAGGAGAACAAGGATATATAGGAGATAAAAAGCGATCGCAGCCACAAAATTCATATCAGTATTGAGATATGTAGGAATATATTTCCGAAATGTAGGGAGTATCACGAACCATATCATCACTCCGTCGAGGATGAGTAATGTGAGGATGCCTGAGATGTAAGAGAGGATAATAGAAGTCATTTTTTTATGGGTTATTTTTTATAGAACATTCACGATGGATCCAGTTCTCATACGACTCATTCGCCTCTACGGTAGATAGCCTTATGATACAGGGAACCTCGTATTTATGTGAGGACTCTATCATAGCTCTCACTGCATCAGCATTCGCGTGGGTGGTCTTGTAGAGTGTGACGATCTCATCCGCATGAGTGAGTCGTCCATCCCACCAATAGGTACTCTCGATAGGGAAGTAGTTAGCACAAGCTATAAGATGAGCATTGAGGAGTTCGGCAGTCATCCTGACGGCTTCGGGCTTGGATGGATGAGTGACGTAGATAAGGAGGAAGGACATAAGAAAATTAGTTTATAAAAATACTCGTTTTGCTTTTTTTGTAACCTTTTTGCCAATTTCTATAAGTATTCATTCGCTTCAAATGGATACAGAAGCATAAGGGTCACTCATAGTTTCACCATCTATTTTAACAGACTCTCAAACAACTGCGTTTTTAACCTCACCTGTTGTCTGATATAATCAGACATCTTTTAATAAATCTGAAAGTCCAATCCACCTATTACCAGTTAAAAGTTTTTTATTTTTTAAAGAAATTTTCTCGATATTACTCACATCACTCACATCATAGGGTTTCCCATGATACATTGTGATCACTCGTTGTGCGAGTTCTACCTTGAGTATATTCGGATGCTCACCTGATTCGAGTCTCTTTTTGACCACCTCCACTTCTTCGAGATTCGCATCAGTCGCAAGCTCGAAGTAGGCAACAATGAGATCATCATGGATATTGATGAGTTTCTGATACATACTCTGCGGTGCCTCGTCTATAGCAATTGTATTAGGCGAAGTTTTACTCATCTTCTTGCCATCGGATCCAACCAAGAGGTCGAACATCATGATATCTTGTTTCCTCTGACCATATGCCTCCTGGAGACGACGACCAGCCAACAGATTGAAATACTGCTCCGTCCCTCCGAGCTCAACATCGCAGTCTAATGCTACAGAGTCATATCATTGCATCAGCGGGTAGAGGAACTCTTGTAAAGATATACGAACTCCCGACTTGTACCGCTTCGAGAAGTTATCACGATCGAGCATCTCCGCAACAGAGAAGTGCTTAGCGAGTTCGCCCACTCATGCGAAATTCACTTTGTCGAGCCAATCACTGTTATAGACAATTTTTGTTTTGGTGAGGTCGAGCACTTTCGAGAATTTCTCGATAAAAATCCGACCATTTTCATGAGTCTGCTCTCGTATGAGCATCGGTCGCTCTGAATCCTTATCGCTCGCATCGCCTATCATACCAGTAGCATCTCCGATGATGATGATAATCTCATGTCCGAGCTCTTGGAATTGCTTCAGTTTGAGAATTGGCACCATATGCCCGAGATGGATCACAGTACCTGATGGATCGATCCCGAGCTTGATCTTGAGAATCTTACCTGAGGCAAGAGCATCACGCAGATGATCTCCATCGATAATCCGAGAGACTCACTTATTGAGGAGATTGTGGATTTGAGAGTTCATATATTATAACTTTATCTTGGTAAATGGTTGTTTATTTATAAGTAAAAGCATATATAAAATAAGTCAGATATCAGATAAAATTCTAGCAAAATTTGTAGATATAAAACATTCATAAAAATATGTTGGACTTGTTATACTACATAAGAATACATTTGAGGAGCCATCTCATGCATCAACATTAAAAAATTTATAACATCATAAAGTCGTAAATACTAGAACTATATATAACAGAGACCTCATATCAACAGAATTTTTCAAAACAAAAAATATAGAATAAGTATTTATGAGAGCTAATAGTAAATGAAATGGTAAGAAAATTATGCCTCCCCATCAATTAATAAAAAGTATAGAGATCCAAGCGAAAAGAATCTCTACTATACCTAACCCATAAATATATCACTTGTATTTCTCAAACATTACTTTCGAGAAATATTTAATAACATTACTTCTTGTAAGAATATATAAAAATAATAAGTAAGCTACTATGGCTCAAATTCATATAAATGGATAAGAAAGAAGGGAAAAAATAGATATCATATAATAATTTTTTATAAATATTAAATTACCTTATCGATAAGTCCATACTTCACTGCTTGCTCAGCAGTCATAAAGTTGTCACGATCACAGTCACGACGAATAGTATCGATATCTTGTCCTGAGTGTTTGGCGAGGATCCGATAGAGTACTTCTCCCGTACGGATGATATGCTCAGCTGCGATACGGATCTCTGTAGCCTGTCCCTCCATACCACCAAGAGGCTGATGAATCATGACTTCTGCATGAGGGAGTGCATAGCGTTTTCACTTCGCCCCTCCCGCGAGTATGATAGATCCCATAGAGGCAGCGAGTCCTACTGCAACAGTGATGACATCTGGCTTGATCGACTGCATCGTATCATATATCGCGAGACCCGCAGTCACATGACCTCCTGGAGAGTTCACATAGAGAGTGATAGGAGCCTTTGGATCCTGTTTTTCGAGAAAAAGAAGCTGAGCAATGACCGTATTGGCGACCATAGAATCAATAGCATCTCAGAGAAATATGATACGATCCTCGAGGAGTCGAGAATAAATATCATAGGCTCGTTCTTGTCCATTTACCTTGTCAATAATAGTAGGGATAAGAAAGTCAGAAATTGGCTTTCTTTTGAGCTTTGATGTAACTAATTTCTTGGACATTTTTTATGTGTTAGTGATATCGAGTACAAGTTTTACTATATCTATTTTTCTTTGATTTCAAAACAAAAATACATAGAATTACGCTATATTGCTACATCTTTAATTACTTGCTCTTGTCTATCTTGTTGTTTCACGATACATTCCTGATGAAGGGCTGAGCCGAACGTATGAATATCGAGATCGCCAAAATCCTTGATGCTGATATAGCAACCGCTGTATGGTCGTGAGAGTGCTATGATGCAAGATCGATGTGATATATCTGAGAGATATTCGAGGTCGATCCAGACTTTCAGCGAGGGATGATAGGTTTCCTCAGAATGAAGTGGAGATTCTACCAAACTCGTCATATCACGGCAAATTATGATAGTATCCTCTTTTCAAATGAAGCTATCACTGGAGTATGGAAGACCAAGCCGAATACAAAAACATACTACTACGCTCACTCGATCTCTCGTCATCTCTTCGATCAGAGAAATCAGTATCTAGCAAAAGTACCATTTCTGTCTCGTCCTTTTTTTCTCCTATTTTCGATATTCTTGAGATATCTCTACAAAAAAGAGCTCAGCAAAATCGATACTATATTCGTGAACTCTGAGGCAAACAAGCGACGAATGTCCGAGTGGTGCGGTAGATCAGATGCGGTTCTGATATATCCAAGTGTTGATACAGATCAATTTGATATATTCAGTGAAACATCTGTATCACAAATACTCGCAATAGAGTGAATTATGCTTCAAAGTAAACAATATTATCTCTCATTTTCGAGACTCACACACGCAAAACGAATCGACTCTATCATTCGATCTTTTCAGCAAACACCAGAAAAAAATATCCTCATACTCTATGGAGAGAACGATAGCCAAAAGGATGAATTCTTATATCTCGGCAAGTGATATCCAAATATAATATTTCATAAACTCATCGATAACAATCATCTCTCATATATCATATCTGGCTCTATTGCGAGTATTTGCGTGAGCAAATATGAAGACTTTGGGATGGTAGCTATAGAGTCAATGGCTTGTGGAATTCCAGTAATCGCAGTAAATGAGTGATGATATCGAGAGAGCATATGAGAAGGGAAAACCGGATATTTGGTAGATCCCGAGAATTTGGAACAAAACATCACGAGTATTATACAAAATATAGATCCTGATACATTCAGAGCAATGGAAGCAGATTGTCGTAGACGATCCCTCGATTTTTCTCTCCAACAAATGAATATAAAAATAAAACAATTCATACAATAATTCTTTGACGTAGTTTTCCTATTGTCTATACTCTCTGGTATGAATAAGACTCAATACTACTTCTCACTATTTCTCATAACTTCACTACTTTCTGGTGCTATATTTCTCTTATTACAGGCTGGCAACATACCATATCAGTCTATTATCAAGAGGGCCATTGTAGAAAGTATATGAACCGAAAGTATAGAACCAATACATGTAGATTCCAAACTAATAATAAATATACCAATAAAGAGAATAGTTAGTGAACGATATCTCTATACTCTTACCAAAGTAGTGGAAGCAACGATCAGCAAATCTCTCTGAAAAGAAGTAATTCTTGATAGAGAATATTCTACTTTTGACGATATTCGTCTCGAGCCACCAGATCTTATATTCGTTATTGGTTCCAATACTCCAGTAAGGCTAGCGATGACGAGTTATTTTTTCGATGTATGGAACAAGTGAAAAAATATAGTAAACTTACCAGAGGTGTTGACTCTTTCGGGCACATGAAATATATGAGGCAATAAAAAGATTGCTCTGACTTTCGATGATGGTCCATCGGAAAAGTATACGAATAATTTACTCGATATACTCAAAAAAGAGAACATCCGAGCTACATTCTTCGTACTCGGGAAGAATGCATCACTCTATCCGAAAATATTGCAGAGAGAATATAGTGAGTGACACGAGATCGGTAATCACTCATACTCGCATGCGAATTTCACCAAGTTATCACCTCTCATGATCCAGAATGAACTCTATGAGACTGATCAGGCAATATATAGAGCAATAGGTATCTATCCACATATTTTCCGTCCTCCGTATGGTGCAACCAATAGTTGAGTACTCGCTGAGATCTTTATGCCATCGATACTCTGGTCTATCGATACTCGAGA
This sequence comes from Candidatus Altimarinota bacterium, assembly GCA_014377245.1. GTDB lineage: Bacteria > Patescibacteriota > Gracilibacteria > BD1-5 > UBA2023 > JABFSX01. The sequence goes on along the minus strand of JACMPX010000027.1, from coordinate 4,256 downwards.
TTGGAAGACTCACAATATCCAATCTGACATAGCATCAGTCGAGCATACGAAAGAATGAGATATCATCATCTTGCATGATATACACGAAGAGAGCGTTGCAAGTGTTGCAAATATTATCACTATTTTGAGGGCTCAAGGATTTACTTTTGTAACTATATCTGAGCTCTTGTCCTTGTCTGAGAGCAATCAACAAATAGGTAAAAAATGCACTAAACGATGAAGTTGTAAGTAGTAATTCTCATTTGCGAAAAATATCTTTTTCGATATAGTCTCCATAGATACCGTTTGAAACTTTTCTCATCTTACTATGTTGAACTATATATTTTTCGGACTCTATCTATTTCTAGTTATAGGTTTATTCGGATTCCTAGCTGTATTCATGATGCATATCCATGATTATAAACAGTATTCACGATATATAACAGTGATCACTCGTATATATCTCACACTCATGGTGGTGATCGCCATATTCGGTGGATACTATATACTCGTTGGGAGTATATTCCCACAGACTCGATGACCGATTCAACGTCTCAATCTATAACCCCACACATTCATGCAAGTTGGTATCGTTGGTCTCCCGAACGTAGGTAAGTCTACTCTCTTCAATGCTCTCACCAAGTCATATGCCGCTGAGGCTGCGAATTTCCCATTCTGTACTATAGAGCCCAATACGGGCATAGTAAATGTAAATGATGAACGTCTCGAACAAATCAGAATAGTGGTAAATGGTGCAAAAGTGATACCTGCAACGGTCGAATTCGTCGATATCGCAGGTCTCGTCGAGTGAGCATCAAAAGGGGAGTGACTCGGAAACAAGTTCCTCGCTCACATACGTTCTGTTGATGCTATTCTCCAAGTAGTTCGAGCTTTTGACGACTCCAACGTACATCATGTGAGTGGATCGCTAGACCCAAAGAGAGATATCGAGATCATCAATCTAGAGCTCATATTCGCGGATATCGATACTATCGATCGTAGAATCGGTGACAATCAGAAAAAGGTAAGAGCAGGAGAAAAAGATGCCAAAGCTCGCGAAGACATATACGCACGTATCAAGACTCAACTCGAAGACGGTAAGATCATATCTCTCATGGAGATGACGGATGAGGAGCGACTCATTATTGCAGACCTTCATCTCCTCACGAACAAGCCGTTCATATATGCAGTGAATGTCTCAGAGGATGCGATCAACACCCCAGACTCAGAACTCAGAACTATGACGGGCATCATGAATTCTCAGATCCCAGTACTACCCGTGAGTGCAAAAATAGAGATGGATATGCTCGAATTCTCGGACGAAGACAAGAAAATGTTTCTAGCTGATATGGGAGTTGAAATCAACCCTATGGATGCTATTATCCGCAAGTGCTACGATCTCCTCGGGCTTCAGTACTATTTCACGGCAGGAGAGATGGAGGTGAGAGCCTGGACAATCCATCGAGGAGATACAGCACCACAGGCAGCAGGAGTCATCCATACTGATTTCCAGAAAAAATTCATCAAAGCAGAAACTGTGAACTATCGGGATATTATCGAGTTCGGTGGTTGGACCTGAGCGAGAGAAAAGTGAAAAGTAAAAATGGAAGGGAAGGAGTACATTGTACAAGATGGGGATGTGATGTTATTCAAGTTCGGTGCTTAGATCTAAAAAAAATCCCCATTCTCTAATGGCTATAAAAAAAATTTTAGTATGCCGAGACTGGGGATTTTATGATGTCTTCTCTTCACTTTTGACATCATCTGCGATCTACTGCATTTTGGTCTGTTTTCATGAGTATGACCAGCTCGTGTATTGGTTTGGGTGTTCCATCTTTATGATGTGAACGATTTGTATAATGAAATGTACAAAGAGTATGTGTATTTGTTTTTTTGGTATGTGAAGTATACCGTATTACGAAGTAGATAAAAAGACTATATCAGGTATTATTTTTTTTGTCAAAAAAATCACCCTTTTTGTGGGTAATATTCTGTTTTCTTTATTATCATGGGGATTGAGCATCTCCCACTCAGCGGGAAAGAGATCCAGAGAAAAAACTGGATTGCTTCATTCTTCGAAATGATAGAAACTATATATCTATTGCTTTCTGAAATAATATATCGAAGATCTCCCGTCGCTCACAGATATAGAGCTCAGTCGAGATGATAATATCAGAGTTAAAATAAAACTAAATTCGTATCTTTTTAATAATCTCGCCAAATCTCTCATTTTTGAGAGTTATATTCTTGCTATTAAGGAGTACTCCCATGATAGCGAGTATAAATCCATACAATCCGAAGAAATTATCAGTCGAAACTGTGAATGGTACAGGAGTAATAGTTGTATTACTGAGATCTGCGATATTGATACTCCCAGTATTGGCGACTGCAGTTATAGTAGGAGATACTATTGCCTGATCCTCAATGACAAAGAGTGAGATGAGGATCATAGCGATCCCGAGTCCGAACACTGTCCATTTCCAGATTTTTTTACGAAAAATACCTGGATCGAGAATCCCTCGTATGAGCCCAATAGCGGGAAATATAAACAAAATATAGCGAATCCATTCTGGAAGACCGAACTCCGTACGAGTGACCGACCAGCCGAGAAGGATCGTCGCAAGTATGAGTATAGCGAATACGATACGAGTGATACGAATTGTTTTGTCAGATGGTTTTTGAGCGATCTTGGAGATGAGATTTATCATAAAGTATGAAATTATTTTTTGTGTCCCTTGCGAAGTATGGAAATAACCTAGGGGTATATTGAGGTATAAAGAATCTGCTCTGTAGAAATATGAGCAGATCCCTACGGGATGATAAAATGGGAGATATACTGGCGGAGAGAGGGAGATTCGAACTCCCGATACCTTGCGGTATGCACCCTTTCCAAGGGTGTGCACTAGGCCACTATGCGACCTCTCCAAAAGATTAAAGTCTCGCGAACGAGACCTTTAAAGAAAACACTGGAGCGAGCAATGGGACTCGAACCCACAACGGCCGCCATGGCAAGGCGGTACTCTAGCCAATTGAGCTATGCTCGCATACGAGTTCTACTATATATATTTTTGGTAAAAAGCAAGAAAAAATAAGAATATTTTTCCTTTTGCCTCTCTCACATTTTTGTATATACTGTATCGTATATGTCACGACGCAAACCCTCTACCAGTCACCGACCTCTCATCTCATACGAACTCGCGAATATCATCGCAGGAGGTGTCCTCGTGACCCTCGCAGTTCTCATGTTTCTCTCAGTCAATGAGTCATCGATTATCGGCATATATATGTCTCGTGTGGGGATGTTATTTTTTGGTCCGTACTACAGATATATATTCTCACCGATCCTCATGCTCCTCGGCGTGATGATCCTAGTAAAGCGAGCAAGTTGGTCAGTCTCTCGACTTGTGGGTATTATATTATTTTTTTTATCGACCACTTCGATACTCGGATGGTTTGCCCAGCGTACGATTGGATATCTCGACATCTACTCCCTCCTCGATCGACTGATGTGAGCCTCGAGTGCACTCATCGCTCTCCTTGTCCTCTGGTTCGTGGCACTCTATCTCACTCTGCGTATCTCATATCGAGCAATATTGTCACGGGTCAGAGAATCAGTTCCGAGCATTCGTAATATGCGGGATATGGTGATCCCATCTGACAATGATGAGGATATCATACCAGTCAAGAAGTGAAAAGTCGACGACACCTACAGAAAAAAAGCTGAAGAACTCGAGCGGAAACTCGCAGCTATACATAGCAAAAAAAACCCAAAACTCATAGAAAAACCCAAAACAGGGAAATCACTACTCTCTAGTGCATTTTCAGAACTGACAAAAAAGATCCCACTCGAGACTCCAGAAGGCAAAAAAATCGAATCCAATAATCCATCGAAAGTGGTTGATTTCGGGACATGGGATTTCCCGAGTCTCAGACTCCTCAATGATATTCAACATATCAATGTCGTCTCTCCAGAAGAGATCGAAGAGAAGTCACTCCTTATACAACGGACATTCCTGCAATTCGGTATCGATGTAGAGATGGAAGATGAGTGTGTAGGTCCGACCGTGATCCAGTATCGTCTGAGACCATCCGAGTGAGTCCGACTCGCCAAGATCGAAGCCCTCAAAAAAGACCTCACCCTCGCACTTAAGGCTAAATCTATCCGTATCCAGGCACCGATCCCAGGACTTGGACTCGTCGGTATCGAGGTGCCAAATGAAAAACGTGATACCGTAGGAATCAAAGAAGTTCTCGAGGACACAGCATTTACCCGTCAT
>JACMPX010000026.1 GCA_014377245.1 Candidatus Altimarinota bacterium | reverse complement strand
TACAGCTTCTTCACGACCTATGCCAATATCGACAAGTGGGAATCTGGCGGGACTGAGGTGTGGTTCTCTCGTCATGCAGAGAGCACCTCGAATGTAGCAAGCAAGATGAGCGACTGATCTGATGATCCACATATAACACAAAAAGGGCGAGAACAGGCAAAGAATGCAGGGAAAGATCTCAAATCTCAAGGAAAGAATTTTGATGTGATCATCCATACGGATCGCATCCGTACTTATGATACAGCTCGCCTCATTGCAGAGGAGATATGATTCCAGGGTGAGTATATCATCGACGACGGATTCGCCGAACAGACAGCAGGGGAGTATGCGAACAAGACTCTCATAGAAATCGCTGAGATGGGATGACTTCCAGTAGATACATCTCATGTAGAACTCCGCAAACTCTACAAAAATAACTCTAGCGAGAATATCGCACAATTCGAGGAGCGTATCCTCACTACATATGAGAATATCCTAACGAAATATGCAGGAAAACGAATTCTCATCGTTGCTCACGCTGGGACATCTCGTCCGATCCTCCACAAATATATGGGAATGAGTCATGATCAGGCTCACTATGATACCACTATAGCAAACGCTCATCCATATCGTCTCATGACGACTCCACTCGCGAATCCTCTCGATCAGTGGATCCTATCGAAACTGCAGGTTCTCATCAGCCAAGTTCATGATGCAATGGAGGGATATGATATCTCTCGTGGATGTCGTGCTATCACGAGCTATATGGATGAGCTCACGAACTGGTATGTGCGTCTCTCTCGTCGCAGATTCTGGGAATCAGGTATGACAGCGGACAAGCAGTCAGCCTACGAGACTCTCTACACGGTACTCACAGAGGTATCGAAGCTCCTGGCTCCGCTCATGCCGTTCTTATCTGAGAATATATATCAGGGACTCACAGGTCGCGAGTCAGTCCACCTCGAATACATAACACTAGCGAACAAACACCTTGTTGCGAATGATCTCAATAGAGATATGGAGATCTGCGAACACATTGTATCACTAGGACTCGCTCTGCGAAGTCGCAAAAATATCCGAGTCCGACAACCACTCGCATCGGTCACGATCACTCGCGAACTCAGTGAATACTACAAGGGGATCATCCGAGATGAACTGAATGTGAAAGAGGTCAGATACGAGAACCCAGAGAATCTCGCGAAGAAGATATGTAAACCAGATGCTCGCAAAATTGGACCAAAATATGGAAAAGATGTACAGAAAGTCATCACCGAAGCTAAAAATGGGAACTTCCTAGAAAAAGAAAATGGTATCATTGATGTTGGAGGATTCATCCTGGAACCAGGGGAATATACTATAGAATACCTCCCACTCGAGTGAACTCTCGATGTCGAGTGATGATATGGTATGGTAGTGGGGCTCGATACTATTATCACTGAGTCACTCCAACTCGAGTGATATGCCAGAGACATTGTCCGATTGATACAGGATATGCGAAAAGAAGCTGATTATCAGGTAACTGATCGTATAACTCTCTCTATCTCCCCTGTATTAGATTCTTCTTCTTTAGAAGGGGTACCGACCACAGGAGGAGGGGTAGTTTCTGATATCATTGCGAAATTTGGCGATATGATCACCTCTGAGACTCTCTCGACTTTTGCAGTTATATCAATTCCTGATCTCGAGAAAGTATATGAACTTGAAGAAGAAGTAACATTTACGATACGATTAGCAAGATAAATCCAGTATTTCACATTGCGAAAAAACCATTTTTCTCTATACTCGTTTCATCTTTTGGCGTGTATTTTGGAACTTTTATTTCTATGTTTGAGAGTATTATTATATCCCTTGTATCCAGTGGATTCTTTTTCACTGCTATTGTCCTACTGATGGATCGCCATCATGCGAGCAAACGTCACAGAGGAGATGTATCTGATCATTTTGATGGTCGACAGTTTTTCAATATCAGCTGGCGTACTGGAGAGACATTTCGCTTGACGGAGACGGAGGAGGAGTTTTTTGGTGGCAAACGCAAGAACTGATTCCTCTCGTTCTACAAGTGGATACTCAATCAGAAAATATCTCTCTGGAAAAAGCGAGAAATCACTCCAGTGAGTCCAGTAGCTCGACATAAATCAAAAACTACCCAAGTGACATATATTGGTCATGCAACTGTACTCATACAGACTCAAGGGATCAATATGCTCACTGATCCCGTCTGGAGTAAGAGAGCGAGTCCAGTACAGTGGGCATGACCCAAACGGTATACAGATCCGGGTGTCACACTCGATGATCTGCCACCTCTGGATGCTGTCCTCCTCTCACACAATCACTATGATCATATGGATCTCGTGGCACTACGATTCCTCTCTAAAAAGCATCATATGCCGATATATACAGGACTTGGAAATAAAGAGTACCTCAAGGCAAGATGAATCAATAATGTGATTGAGATGGATTGGTGGGATAGAGAACTACTTGGAGATTGTAAGATCACATTTGTACCGAGTCAGCATTTTTCAGCTCGCGGAATTACTGATCGCAATAGGACACTTTGGGGTGGATTTGCTTGGCAGATCGGAGAAGCCACTGGCTATTTTGCTGGAGATACTGGATATGGTCCATTTATCGAAAATATCCAGGAGAGATTCCCAGACGGATTCGATATTGGACTCCTACCGATCGGAGCCTACAATCCGAGATGGTTCATGGCATCGATGCATACGAGTCCATATGAGGGTATGCAGATGCAAAAAGATCTAGGGATCAGAAAAGCAATCGGAATCCATTATGGCACCTTCCCACTGGCTGCTGATCTTCAGGATGAGCCACTCGAGGATCTCGCTATCGCCAAACTAGATCCTCTTTTCGCTTGACAGGATTTCCGAGCAGGGGAGAGTGGTACGGTTTGGGAACTTTAATAAAGGGTTAAAATTTGCATTTTAAAAAGAAAGGATATAATTATTATATCTTTTTTTTTACTGTATGGCAAACAATCCAATCGATCTCGATGCGCTCGTGGCATCTAATATTATCACACCAAGTAAGCGAGATGAAATATTGGAGTGGAGTAAGCATACGATAAAGACAGAAGGAACCTCTCGATTTTTACAAATATTTGCAGCTTTCGGGGCTATTGTTACATGACTCGGCTTTATTCTCCTACTCGCAGCCAACTGGGATACTATCTCAGACATGACGAAGACAATCCTCATGATATGAGTAACGAGTCTATCCTATATAGTAGCATATTGGTTGACATATCAGAGTACTCACTATCCAAAAACAGGTCAAGCACTATTTCTGTTAGGCTCTATGCTCTATGGAGCGTCTATATTCCTCCTTGGACAGACATATAATCTTGGAGGTACATTTGCGAGTGCACTATTGATATGGGCAATTCCGACTATACTCCTCGCCTACACGACACAGTTTGTGAACATTTTTCTTCTTAGTGTTATTCTGATATATTCTTATATCTTCGCTGAGATGGTTGATAGATTTGGGTTCTCTGGATTTGTCATATCAAATATATTCATTGCCGTTGGATACCTGTCTCTCACCATCCTGAGATATCATAGAGGTATATATTCGAATTTTAGTAGCATACTCTCTTGGACATGAGGTGCGAGTATTTTATGAGGACTTTTTTCATATACTTTTCTCGACTTCTGGAGATATGGCGGGGAATCATGGTATACCAATCGTGATTTCCAGACTACGATGTGGATACTCTTCGCGATTGTCTCACTGGGAATAGTTGCTATCATCATCGATATAATACGCAAGAGTAGGCTCGACAATATTTCAGATATACCACTTCTTCTCGGACTCATACCAATTGGGCTCATATTTTTCTATACTCTCAACAATTCTAGTACATATTGAGTATTTAGTTATACGAATAATACTGATATGACCATGTATATTCCTACCATCCTGATGAATATACTCTATCTCGCGATTCTCTCTCTGATGATCTATCTTGGAGTCAGACGAGATAATAGATCCCTCGTGAATATTTCTATGATATATCTTGCTCTCTATTTATTTGGTAAATATTTAGCTTTTACATTTGATAGTAAAATCGATGGAGCCTATATTTTTATTGGTGGTGGTATCGCTTGTATTATCCTGACGATCCTCATCGAGAAGGTTCGCAGAAGACTTATGCTCTCTATGGAGTAGTTTTTACAGAGTTCTTGATTCTCTATCCCAAGCACCTATCTGAGCAAGCCCTATTTCCTCACTCATAGAACTATGAACCGAAAAATCCTCACAGTTATAGCTATAGTTATACAACTTATTGTACTTGGGAGTTTTATCATTCGTTATGAGACGCTCAAATCTACAGGCACCACGCTCTATATACCTCTCCGCTGATATGATCCAACAGATATATTCAGGTGAGACTACGTCAATCTCGCATATGAGCTACCCTATAGTGGCAGTACCGTGAGTAACTATGGAGAGAACCAGTATCTCGTACCAAAAATGCAAGGCAATATGATATTAGGCGTTCAGTCATTGGGAACGACTCGACCTGATACTGGGATATATTTCCAGATAAAAAATGGATGAGGGAATCAACAAGAGATATATACTGTGAAAACAGGATCTGGTGATATTTTGACGTACTCTGGAAGAGATTGTCTCGGAAAAGACTACAAGGTAGGTGATACCGTCTATTATCCATCTTATGAAGAAAGTGGCAAGGTAATATATTCTATCTCCAAAAAACAGGAATCTAAAATAGACACTTCCTGGAAATCAGCAAAAATCCTAACCAAATCGGCATGTACTGGAACATATAGATTCCAAACTACTGCGGCTGATCGATGGTTCGTGAAAGAATGAACAGGACTCATTATTGAGAAAAAAATCCAAGAATGAAATATGTATGCTCAGTGGAAGGTAGGCGGAAACGGTGCAGTTATAATCACGAATCTCGTCTCAAAAGAGGAATTACCAAAGTAACTATCCCATAATTGCAGAGATCACACCCATAACGAGAGCAATGATGATGATCGGTGTCCATCATATGAGCGTGACTCCAGTGACGAACTCATCCGTTAGATAGACAACGAAGAGAGATATAGCAAATCCCAAGATCCCGAGTGTGAGCCACCTGATAGGAAATGTGATAAGCCTGAGTGCTCCTCAGACAATGAGATTCACGAGTCCTAGGATAAATGTGAATACTAGGAGAGATGTCGTCCCAGCTGCGAATGTGACTCCCTGGAGATATCCATATTGGATGAGGAGATATATAGCGAGTGCTGTAAGTGCAAATCTGAAAAAGAATCTCATAGAGGATAGTATTATATGATAAATATATCTGCAGTATAGGCAAAAAGTGTAAAAACTCCAAATAAACCACTCTCGATCTTTGCAAAATATATACTCTTATGATATATTACATTTGTATTTATTCTTTTTCTTTTCTTTTATGGGACTATTTGATAAAATTATCGGAACCTCTGTTACTAATTCAGAGGATCCAACGCCATTTGTTTTAGAGGTTGACGAAAAAGAGGCATTTGTCCCATTTGAAGCTACAGGCGGAGGTGGTGGAGGAACAGGTACTGGATCAGGAACTGGTAATGGTAATGGAAGTGGTGGCGGATCAGGAAGTGGAAGTGGGCAAGGCGATGGAACAGGTAATGGAAGTGGGCAAGGCGATGGAACAGGTAATGGAAGTGGGCAAGGCGATGGAACTGGAGGAAATAGATCTAGTTGGGGATTCGATGGAGATCGCAAAGAGGTCAATCAGGACGCTTTTGCACATATTATAGAACCAGAGCTCATCAAGGCAGTTGAGGAACCAGCTGATATAAATATCGACATAGGGGGTGATATGTCTGATCTCATCAGTGGCGTGACTCTATGAGAGGATACAACTATTGATAATCCCATGATTATAGAATCTGTTCCTGAGACTGAGATTGTCATCACTCCAGATGTAGTTATTATGCCTGAGATTGTCATCTCTGGTAATGAGTCTGAGAGTGAGCCGATTATAGTAGATTCTCTACTCGAGTCTATGGACGATAGCACTCATATAGATGAGAATACAGATCTCCCTATTGCGAGCCCAGCTATTATGCCGACTCTCGATGATCGGATATCTGGATTTGTTGCTGATCTTGAGGCACTCAAGGCGGATGATGAGATGCTCCTCCATGAAAAAGAGACAGCTATAGAAAAACTCGAAACAGAGATGAAGAATCTCGAAAAAGAAGTCAAAAAAATACAAGCCGATGAAAAAAAAATCGACCTGACTATTGCCTCACTCAATAATACTCCAAAACTTAAGTAATTGACTCATCTACAGACCTCATATCTCTAATTCCACTACCGCATGTCTCGCTATCTTGTAACCATCCTCGCCATTATAGCATTGTCATTGTGTGTATGATTCCTCACGAGCTATGCTAGCGTAGATATACCTGGTACGTCAGAGATTATCAAGGAATCTATTTGAGTGAGTATAGGAACAGACGGATCTATCGCGAGTGCAAAGGATGCTGGATTCAGGATACTCGGTGTCCTGAGAATAATCATATCATGAGTTGCACTCGTCTATCTCGTGTTGATCTGAGCCTACATGATAATATGATCAGACTCAGAGGAAACTCTCAAAACGCAACGTAAGCAGATATTCTATGCCTTGATTGGGTTCTTATTTCTCAATATCCCGAGTCTCGTGTATACCATATTCATGCCAGGAAATGGTGGGACAATAGGTACGCCAGGGAACTGGTCTGATACGAGTTGATGATTCTTCTGGAATACTGCTGGATTTGAGGGAATTATTGGTAATATGATAGCATTTTTGAGAGTATTCGCTTTCGGTGCTGCCGTACTCATGTTCACATGGTGACTCTTCGCACTCATCGTATCAGGTGGAGATGAGGAAAAGTGGAAAAAAGCAAAGAACCATATCATCTATGGTATCCTCGGTCTCATATTTATGGGGTTCGTAGATCTCTGGGGAGAGCTTGTCGCTACAGGTGATTTCACGAGCTATATACCTGGTGTTGCTGGTACATTTTTTTCACTCGCTATGTATATCGCGGCTCCGATTGCTATATTCATGCTCATATGGGGTGGATACTATTGGATCACTTCTGCCTGAGATGAGGAACGTATCAAAAAATGAAAGTCTATACTCATCAATACGGGTATCGCGGTTATCATTCTCCTTGCTGCATTGAGCTTTATGACTGATCTTATCGAGTTCCAACTCTAGAATAAGCATCAAAAATATCTGACTGAAAACCTACTATAGGCGATTTTCTCTCATAAAAATCGAATTCATTGAGAGTGTTAAAATAGATATACTTACTTTTTTATTTATATCGATACTCTACTTATTGGTTATGTGAATATAGCAATGACGAATGCATTGAAAAATCAAAAAATCTTCTTATACTAACGATATGGAAGGTCTTTTTTTTGCTCTTGATCCTATATGGTGGATCATCCCCGTACATTTCTCTTCTGTTGTGATCGCTCTGTCATGAGGGATATTGTTCGCTGTATATCTGTGGTATCGACATAGAACAGTATCAGTCCAGCTACAGAGAGTACCTGTACTCCAGAGATACGAGTTCCATCATATCGATGATACCGATCCTAACTATGCAGAGAAGACACTCATCGAAATCAGGAAATATCTCTCATATCATCATCGATGAATACACAGCTGGGCACATATCCCATCAGATATAGCAAAATACTCCAAGGACTCAATACTCATGAGTATCATAGAACAACTTGAACAATCCGAGTACACCCGAGTGAGCATGACATACATAGAAACAGAGAGAATACGTAGAGAACTCATGACGAGACTAAAAATATAAATATATTGCAGGACTGACCCTTGGAGTAGAGAATACAGTGTAGCATCAATCTTTAATAGCTCATCTTGAACCTTGAATTATCACATCCTATAGTGCTTATCTCTATACCATTGATTATCTCTTTATGGTATTTATTTGGTCGTGAGCGTATATGAACTGTCTACCCGAATGCCCTTGTTGCGAAATATCTCAAAACACCAAAAAGCATATGGATACTCTGGATATTACGCCTCTCTATGATATCAATCCTCGTGGTTCTCATCGCTGGTGCGAATATCATCTTATCAGTGACAAGAGAAGTCAGAGTACCCCGAGATATCATGATAGTATTTGATATATCACTCTCTATGCTCGCAGAAGATGTCTCACCGAACCGTATCACCGTCGCCAAGAACGTAGTTCGCAACTTCATCTCGTCACGAACAGGGGATCGCATAGGACTCATTATTTTCTCGGGCAAGCCATTTGTATCAGTACCGTTCTCGACTGACTATAGGGGAATATTGAGTATCGTATCTGGACTCTC
>JACMPX010000025.1 GCA_014377245.1 Candidatus Altimarinota bacterium | reverse complement strand
CTGGAGCCACCTATCAGACTTGAACTGATGACCGCCGGTTTACAAAACCGATGCTCTACCAACTGAGCTAAGGTGGCGTATGAGGCAGATTGTATAAAAAATGATTGTCTTGTCAAAATTTTTTTATACAATATGGATCATGATCCATATAATACATATCTCAGATGGCGACAAACACTTCTCTGAAGCGGTTTGTGAATATAGAAAGCGTCTCGAAAAAAATATAGAAATCCATACGATCAAACCGATCAAGCATACAGAAATCACCTATATCAAGCGTGAGGAAACAAAGAAGTTGATCGAGAAACTCACAAAACTCAAATGAACCGTCATCCTCTGCGATGAGCGAGGGGAAGATATAGGAACACCACAATTCGCAGAGATGCTCCGAAAAGGGAGAAATGAGAGGGAGAATATCATCTTCATCATCGGAGGGAGCTATGGCGTAGATATCGATATATTGACTGCTATGAACCCGATACATCTATTCGGGCTATCTAAGTTCGTCTTACCACATGGACTCGCCTTCTTGGTCCTCATAGAGCAGATATACAGGGGACTCGAGATCATCAAGTGAAGCGGATATCATCACAACTAAAAAATCCCCGATTCTTGGTAGAACGGAGATCTAAGATTGGGATGACTGTGGAGCCACTCGAGGACAGCTAGGGTACACTCATATGAGGGCAATGACACATATCATGTGATTGTGAGTTCTCAAACTCGCATCTACCGAAGTAGATGACCTTAACTGCCCTTTTGATGGTTTTTTGAAAAAGACTCTCAGTCTTTTGTTTTTGGTGGGGGCCCATATCCTCTCGCTGAAGTGTTTCAGAAAGATGATATAGGCCCTCATCCGTGTTTTTTGTTTTTGTATATATACCAGTACTATTTGTTCTTTTTGTATGGGTATTTATTTATGAAACTTTGTTTTTGGATTTGCAATCAGGAGGATTCTGTGAGTCAGATCTCCTATGATCGGGAAGTCAGGATTTTTTTAAGGTTCATTCCCTTTCGAGAAGACATAAGTAGTATATCAGTTTAATGAAAAAGTTGCGAGAATATGTATATTGTTTTTATGTAATTATAGTTTTTTATATATTAATATTCACCTACTTTCCTTTTGCTGATGCTACTTCTTTTATTACTCTATAATCGTACAGTTATAGAACCATTTCTGTATACATATTGTATCTGTGTATATCTATTGTGTGCATCATATCCGCATCTGGATCTACATAATATATGAATAGTATGAGAAAAATATGATCCTAGTATCATACCAGCACCAAAAATAGAAAAACACCACTAGATATAGTGGTGTTGATGATATTTACTGTATAACATTACATAAGTGAAGTATTGATACCTCACTTATGTATTAAGGAAGCCAAAACTGATAACAATTCCTGCTGTCTCGGTTCGGAGGACTCGTTCTCAGAAACGAGCAAATATGAAACCACTATCTAACAATTTCACTCGTTCAACATCTGACCACCCTCCCTCAGGACCGACCCAGAGTGCTATATTTTGGAGGTTGTCATAATGTGATATGCGTATACTCTCTCCGATGGTGTCGAGCACAATATGCGTAGTCTCTCCTGTAGTATCGGTAGTCTCATGAGGGAATCTCTCAGTGAATACTATCTCAGGTACCCGAGTACCCCCACACTGCTCGAGTGCCTCATGAGCAATAATGATGAATCTATCGATCTTCGTAGGAGGTAGGAGCAACTTCTGTGATCGATCAGAACGGAAAAATACAAACTGAGTAATTCCGATCTCTACTCCTTTCTGCAGTATATATTCGATCTTCTCATACTTGTTGGGAAGTGCCTGATAGAGTGTGAGTTTTTTTCGTGGCTCTGTGTTTGGTATTCTACTTGCCACTCATCTGAGACCAATCGATTTTTTATCTATAGATATGATCGTGTACTCCATCTCACTACCATCACCAGAGAATAGTACAATATGCTCTCATATATTGACTCTGAGAACTCTCGTGAGTTGATGTATGAGATCTATATTAGTGATCGTCATATCGATCGATAGAAGGAATGTGACATAGAATCGTTGCATAGAATCAGTACTTAGGACTTAGAATTACGGATTTTTATTTCCCTGTATATATCCCGAGGGAGGAATAGGAAATCGATGAAGATCCTCCACGCAATAATGATGAGAATAGCGCTTCCCTGGACTATTAAACCGTACAAAAATCAAACCATATCAGATCATATATTCTCACCGAGAGGTTGATTTTCTAGATATTTAGCAAATTTATTTTGAGAAAACGGTAGTTTTTCTGGATCAATTGTTCCAGTATTATACAATCACTCCTTCCTTCATCCATCGATCGAAGCAATCACACTATCATAGGTATCTCGCGATATTGTCCCCTCACTGAGAGCCATTCTGATATCAGATTTGAGACTGTCGAGTGAGTGTCCTGTTTCGATCTTTTGACGCAATCCATGGACATCGAGTCACTTTTTCTTTCTCATTTTCTCTTTTGTTTTTTCGAATTCTTCTTTTTTCGATTCGATAATCACTACTTCCTTTTCTTTTTTCTCACGGATTCGATCGCGAGCCTCATTATAGGCTCCTGGGTTTTCATTTGGCATGAGAATAGTTTTAATTAAGAGTTTTACTATTAACAACATCAAGAGAAATTTCTCAAAAAAAGAAGTTTTCAAAGTAAGCTTACTGAAAGTAAGTGAGCTGATTAAGATTTGATTCTTTCGAAGAAATATAATTCTATCAAAGAAATTCGAATTTCTTCAGAAATTTATCCACTACATTCCTTCCATTTCCATACCAATCAAAACATTCATTTCCGCTGCATATTCAAGTGGCAATTCTTTGAGTAGTGGTGATACAAATCATCTGACAATCATTGTTTTTGCCTCTGTTTCGAGTATACCTCGAGACATGAGATAAAACAGTGTATCCTCGTTGATCTTGCCGACACTCGCCTCATGGGCAACGACCGCATCGTCTGTGGCGATACGAATATCAGGAATCGTATTTGATACAGAACGAGAATCGAGTATGAGACCATCACAGTCAATCTTTGAGGTCGCATTCTTGGCTGATTTTTTGATATCGACGAGCCCCCGATATGTCGATATACCGCCATTCTTCGACAGCGACTTCGACACGATCTCGCTCGCCGTATTGCGTCCGATATGGATTACCTTAGCTCCCGTATCCGTCTCTTGTCACTCATTAGCGAATGCAATACCAAAATGAAGTGCCCGTGAATCATCGCCCTTGAGTATAGAACATGGGTAGAGCATAGTCACACCGGAACCCAGATTGCCACCGACCCACTCGATCGATCCTCACTTCTCGACTATGGCCCTCTTGGTATTGAGATTGTAGGTATCGACCGACCAGTTCTCGACCGACGAATATCGCATCCGAGCTCACTCACCGACATAGATCTCGACACAACCCGCATGGAGTGATGCTGTGCCATATTTGGGTGCACTACAACCCTCGATATAGTGTGCTGATGCACCATCTTCGATGATGATAAGAGTATGCTCGAACTGTCATCCAGACTTCATATTCATACGAAAATAGGCCTGAAGCGGTGCATCGATCTGGACTCAGGCTGGAATATAGAGAAATGTCCCTCCCGACCATACAGCCCCATGGAGTGCCGCGAAGCGATGATCACTCGCTGGAACCGCTCGCATAAAATGCGACCTCACGATATCCTCATGGGTACGGATAGCCACCGACATATCCTCGAATATAACTCACTGATCCTGGAGCTCCTGACGCAGACTATGATAGACCACCTCACTATCATACTGAGCACCGACACCTGCGAGCATAGCTCTCTCTGCCTCAGGGATACCCAGTCGATCAAATGTGGACTTAATCGCATCAGGAACATCGTCCCATGACTTGTTGTCACCAGAACCCTCAGGTTTACCAAAATAGTATATTGAATCGAGATCCAATTTCGCGAGTGATGGTCACCAAGTAGGTGTCTGCATCTCTTGGAATAACTTGAGTGAGCGGAGTCTGATATCGAGCATCCACTCTGGCTCATCGTTGGACTCCCAGATCTGCCTGACAACCCGCTCAGATATACCTGCCTCCAATATATTTGAATAGGCTACAGTATCACTCCGATCGAGTGTCTCACGAGATATGTCGCCAAATGGTTGTATTGTCATAGTTTTTTATCTCTTTAAGTCTATTTAAATCCTTCTCTCCGAATTGTCTCAACCAGTGACCTATCACCCTCTCGCTCGATTTGTCCATCTCGCATCACGATGATACGGTCGACATCGATACTGTCGAGAAGGTGGAAGTTGTGGGTGATGAGGATGATCGTCTTGCCTGCGAGTCTCCACATGTCGATCTGCCCGCGAAGTATGTCGATCGCATCGATATCGAGTCCTGAGTCGATCTCATCGAGGATGATTACTGATGGATCGAGAAGAGCCACCTGGAGGAGTTCGATACGACGTTTCTCACCGCCTGAGAATCCGACAAAGAGGTCACGATCGAGGATAGACTGATCGAGTCAGAGTCATGGAAGTAGCTTCTCGATCATCCGACGGAATACAAATGGAGATGGTGACTTAGTACCGATATGTTGACGAGCAAAGTGAGTATTGTAGATCGTACGGAGGTACTCTGATACGCGTATACCGGGGATCTCTGGTATATTCTGGAAAGAGAGAAAGAGTCCAGCGATATGACGATCTGTTGGTGATACTCCTGATATATCCTGACCATCAAGGATGATAGTCCCTGCTAGCTGATATCGAGGATGACCCATGATAGAGAGTGCAAGAGATGACTTACCTGAGCCATTGTGACCGAGTATAGCTATCGTCTCACCCGCTGCAAATGTATAGTTAAAGTCATCAACGATCTCCTTGTCGTGTATAGATACAGATACTTGTTTAAGTGAGAGCATATATAAAGTATAGAGAAAAGAGGAGAAAAATCAACAGCAAAAATCCCCCCAATAAAGGGGG
>JACMPX010000024.1 GCA_014377245.1 Candidatus Altimarinota bacterium | reverse complement strand
TCAGGAATCAAGCCTCAGAGTCAGACTCAGTCACCAAAATCTACAGTTTCAATACCACCGATTTCATTTGTCTCAAATATATGATCTCCAGCACATGTAGATATGGAGCGAGTCCGTTCTGCATGGGCTCTCTGGTACAATGATACTCGCAATATTCTCGGACTCGGAGCATATACCTATGATAGTCGGCTCAATAGCACTGCATACGACTGGAATACAGAATTTGCGAAGTGAAAAGCACTCAACCATCATACACGCAACCCATGAGATGGATACTACAACTTTGCTGTGATAGATAAGTGGTTTATCACTCGTGGGGTCGATCCTATAGTAATTAGTCGAGCCAAGCACACAGAGAATGTAGGATATGGACGGTATAGTTGTAGCTCTGGTGATTGTACTGAATCACTTATTCAATCTATTCGTACAACTTTTGACTTCTTCATGAGTGAGAAAGGAAAGTCATATGATGCTCACTATCGGAGTATCGTACAACCTAATTTCACCAAGATAGGGCTCTCAGTAATCGTAGTTCCAGGCGAACAGAGATACTATCTTACAGTCCACTATATAACAAAATAGTAAAAAAACTACACCACACCTCCTTCCTCTTCTGTGAGTCGAATAGTCGTAAGCATATTACGTATTGTCACCTGCTCAGGTGTGCCTGAGTCATTTTTGCTCGACTTACCATCGATGATACCACAGATGATCAATGCTGGTATGAGATCACCACTTGTAACCGTATATGCGGCATCGAGAGAGTCTTCTATGTAAATATCAGCCTCATAGGTCATCATGAGATCGGTATTTAGCTCTGGATTATTGGGTGTTTTTTCTACAACTATGCCTCATACTGAGAGTCCATAGTCCTCTACATAATAGTCTTTTTGTTCATCATATATTTCGAGAAATCTCGCTCCAGATATACTAGTGATCTCGTTTTCTGTTGTATCTGTTTCTTTTTGCGGAGCATACGGGATGAATACGTTGGGCAATATGACGTCACCGATCTCATGCATCATATCGACAGAGCGACCGAGATAGGGGAGATAGATACGGTCAGGATCCCAGTTATCGAGGATGGTCGGCAACACAACATCGATATCGAATTCCTTGGAGAATATGAGTACCCAGTCTCAACGCTCGTATACTATGAAATCAGGTGATGCCTCAGTAGAATTACGACCGAGTGATAAGCTCGCGACACAAGTATCTCGGATTATGGTGTTTTTGGTGAATATGATTCTGAGCATAGGAAAAAGTCGAAGAAATAGACGAAAACGAAGGAAGAGACTAGAGAGATAAGAGGACGAACGAAGAAAAATGTACTTGATTTTTTGAACTATGGAGATAGTATGAAAATTATAGAAAAAGTAAACTCAGAAATCTATTCTTCGTCTACTATTTTCGTCTTCGTCTACTGTATGGATATCCTCACACTCATACTCGGCTCATTGCTCTGATTCATCATCGGAGTATTTATCATGAGACTCCTCTCTCTCTATGAACACAAATGAGTCAGGAACAAGGCGGTACAAGGATCACGCAGTAGTATTCTCGGAGAGGTATATGAGAAAATATTACCCGCACTCCCGAACTTCCCATACGCCCCAAAGGATATGGTATTCATCGGGAAGGGCTGCGATTATATCATATTCGATGGTCTATCCGAGTGAGCTTTGCGTGAGATAGTATTCCTCGAACTCAAGAGTGGGAAAGCTACTCTCAATAAAAATGAGAAAGCGATACAATATCTCATAGATCATCGTCGAGTCAGATTCTCCGAATATCGTATAGATAGTATACGAAATAAAGAGTAAAATTTGTGTTTTTTGCCTGAACACTATATACTAAATTCTGTAACTAATATATAAATATATGTGTCTCATTACAGTGCCAGTACATGAGTGATCAGGTCAGTGTAAAATAAAACTTGCAGTCAATTGAAATCTATATTCCATTGATTCTCTAAAGTGAATCAATAGAGTTGCTCAAGTTATAGATATCAGAAATGGATTCGCAACAATTCCAGATGGATCTAAAATAATAGGAATAACTAGTGATAGCGTCAAATATACACTCACTCACTGCCGAATTATGAGTAAATACCATAGTTATTAAAACCATATAATGACTCAATTCTAATTTTTATCTGTTTGTACTATGTTCCTCCTTTCTACGTCATCACTTGCGGGTTATGGTCTCCACCATATATTCTCCCTGGCCAAGTTAGGTGGATATGATGGTATCGATCTCTCAGTCGACTTTGATGCATATGATACCTATGATGCCATCTATATTGATACACTCATTGAGGCGACAGGCCTACAAGTCGTGAGTATCACGGCACCTGCACGCAAGCTGACAAAAAAGCAATGTGATGCAGTAGTCACTCTGGCAGATAGACTCCGAGTCAATATAGTCAACATACATCCACCACATCGCCTCGATCGTGAGCGAGACTGGTTCTGAGAATATCTCCAAGTCGTTGCAAACAAATATCCCAGTATCACTATCAATATAGTCAATGCTCCACCGAAAACTTGGTTATTTGTTATATCAGAGTATGGAAATGCGAGACCCGAAACGATCAAAAAAATCACAGCACATACTGCACTCTCAATCGAGAATGTAGATCCGGGTAGTGGAGTTGATCTCATGAAAACCTTCATCCTACTCGGTTCTACGATGTGATTTGTCTATCTCTCAGATAAAGATGATAATAGAGAAGGACTCTTCCCAGGTGAGGGAAGTATGCCACTAGAGTCACTCCTCATCAAGATGCAAGATATAGGATATACAGGACACTTCTCATTGTCAGTAGATCCTGGATCACTCTCTGCTGGTGCACCTGAGAGAGAAATACTAGAGAAAATGTCACAATCAAGAGCTTTCTTAGCCAAATACTTCTCATAAGTATATACTAGGAATAGATAATAAAAATCCATCCTGAATCATCGGAATGGATTTTTATTTTGTGAAAATCTTCTTTGCTCTGAGCTTGGCATCTATAGTTCACTCTATCTCAAGTCTATCTCTAAGGAATATATTCCCCTTTTGTGCTAGGATCGAGAGGACGAGCTTGTCGTCATACTCAAGTCTATGGGAGAAGTCATCGAGTGTCATGATGGCATATTTCACCTTTTTTCCGAAGAATGTTTTTTCGAGAAAGTTGTTGAACTCGATCTTATCGAGCTCTCCGATGATGAATATGTCTACAATGTTATTCGTTGTTTCGTTACGAAAATTGAGTATAGCATCTGATATTGTCACGAGATCGAGAGTTTTTCTTCATTTGAAGAATTCCTTGACTGGCTTCATTACATCATAAGTCTTCAGAAACATCTCTACGAGCTCAGGATATATTGCTGAGGTATGATTCATCTGATAGTATTTTTTCTTGTTTTGCTCGTATGACTTCAATATGCCAAGAGCCTCTAAATTCATCAGTTCTCTCCGTACAGCATTGATCTGCTCATCGACATCTCGACAGAGCTCACGAATAAAAAATCCAGTATTTGATCTGGCTATGACATCTTCGATAACGAGTTTTTCGAGGAGTTTGACTCGCGAACGCGAGCCGAAGAGTTTGACGAGATCCAAGTACGAAT
>JACMPX010000023.1 GCA_014377245.1 Candidatus Altimarinota bacterium | reverse complement strand
TCGATAAAACACTTTACTCATAACTCTTTTTCGAGAATGGGTGCCATAACAGTTTCTTTTTTATGCTTTGTGGCAATGATAAGTTTTCTTCCTGCAAACATAATTAAGGCATAAATTTTATTTCAACATATGTATCTATTTTTTTGTAGCTCTTCCAAGTCTATCGTTTATGGTCTTTCAAAGTCCATAATCTGGAAGTCTTTCAGTAATAATTATATCAAGGCCAAGCCTATCTAAGCGATGGAGTGCTGAGTACAGATTTCTAGCAGCCTCTTCAAGGTTTCCACAAGGGGAAATAACTTCTTCATGAGTAACTCTTGAATCTCCTAGTGATTGATTAAAGAGGATTATGCCAATCTTTAGTCATGAGAATCTCTCTATATATCATCGCACATTGTCTGTTAAGTATGTATCTATAGAAGGAGCATAATGCCGAGATAGCATCCCAGGAGCAGTAGGTGATACATCATCCTTCGTCTTAAGTATAACCTTTCCTACGACTCTCTCGAGCGATTCAATAGAGATAGAACCATGTCTATAAAGTATGACTGTATCTTGATCGAATCCAACTATTGTTGACTCAATTCACCGTTCACATAGTCCACCATCGAGTATGATCTCGAGATTGTCTCAAAAATAACGATTGACATGCTCTGCGCTAGTCGGACTGATCGATCCAAAAGGGTTCGCACTCGGAGCAGCAAGAGGGAAGTCGAGCCTTTTAAGGAGTTCGAGTGCGAGAGGATGGCTCGGGATCCTTACGGCAACTGTATCATGACCAGCAGTGACAATATCTGATACATGAGATAACTTCGAGAGAACCATTGTAAGTGCTCCAGGCCAAAATTCCTTGGCAAGTTTTTTCGCATTATCAGGGATATCTTTAGCTACCTGTTTGAGGTACTCTATTGACTTTATATGTACGATGAGGGGATTATAAAGGGGTCTTCCCTTGATTTGAAATATTTTTTTTACTGCTATATCGCTGTAGGCATTCCCAGCAAGTCAATAAACCGTCTCAGTAGGTATCGCGATAACTCAATTATCTTCTAGGATGCGCATGGCTCTATGTATATCGGTAGTTATCAAACTGAATATAATATAAGTAATAGAGAAGTAGTAAGAATACTATATATTTTTCAAGTGAAATCAATACTATTCTTAATATAAATATATTTTTCAGAAAGTTTTGATTTCTCTGAAACTTATACTCCCTAAATATAGAGCTCTTTTTCATAGAAGATTTGAGAAGTATTTAATATAATGAACCAGAAAATCTGGACAAAGAATCCAATTGAGTTAAAAATAGACTTTCATATAGTGAAGAGATCTTGGGGTATAATTATATCAATTTCGGAATATATGGAATATTCTCCTGACTCATTAGAGCAGTTCTGACATTCTCGACCAATAGCCACCACAAAAAAATAGAAATCTCTTTTTAAAAAGAGATTATTTTGTAGTGAATATATGAAAATATACAATTGACTTTTATAATATTTTTCATATAAATTATATAATATAATCTGTAGTTAGTATGAATATAGCACCGTCAACAAATAAAAGAACGAAACAGGTTAGAGATCAAAAAATGAAGAGACATGATCTTTCAATGTCATTGCAATCAATTAATAGATCATTTCTAGATCAAAACAAAGATGTTAAAAATTGGCTCAAAGAATTTGTACATGAGTCATTGGAATCAATGTCATTAAATGACTTAGAGATTATTAGGATGAAACTGTGACAGGTAGCAGGTATAGTAATGCCATCAAATATATCACTTGTTATGAGTATAACAGATACATTGGTATGTAATATGCTCATACCTGATTATATCATTCGCTCTGAAGAGAAAGATATATTCAAACGAGAAATAAGTGTATGTATTCAAAGGTCATTAGCGAAGATTGATGCTATTATTTTAAATCAACAAAAAAGCCCATTCACACTCCATGTATGAGATACAAAGAATATCGAAGAAGAAATTGATGATATGGGTAGTTTGGATGGTAAGAAAATATGGATAGGTAATGGATTTGGATTTTTGATATATTGATATAATAACAAATATAAACGATTTGCGTTCAATATACCAATTAGAATAGCAGTTCCAAGTAAAATAAATGGTGAGATAAAAGAGACTGATCCTAAGGTAATAGAAAAATTTTTAGAGGAAATATTTGGGAAAAAATGAAATTCCCCAAAAGATAAAAAATGGAAGTGATTCTCGATTTTTAAAAATGTACATACTGATAGTGAGAAGATTTATGGTAGAATAGAGAAAGCAAGATATATGATACTTTCTATTACACATGAAATGGTAGAAGATCTTTCCGAGGATTTAATGAGTCATGTAGATATCCTTGACTATATAAAAAAATTTGCTGAGCTGAATAACTTTTTGATTGCTGAGATTGCTAAACTGATATGATGGAATGGAAAAGCAAAAAAATCTGTACTCATTCAATGAACTCATTATATTTCTGCTGGATATGAAAGTGATAATGAGGTCAATGATGAAATAAAAACAAAATTCTGAAAACTCATTGTACATATAAAAGAGCCAGTAAGGCTCAGTGATATAGGATGACAAGAAAAAGCCAAAGATGAAATAAGAAAAATTGTAGCACTCATACAAAACAAAGTGACAGCTGAGCTATGGTGAGCAAATATGGCTACAGGTATCATATTCTACGGACCGTCTGGTACAGGTAAGACTCTTCTTGCTAGAGCACTTGCTACGTCAGTGGGTGCTGAAGTATATAGTATAAAAATGACAGATCTTGCTAATAC
Source organism: Candidatus Altimarinota bacterium (assembly GCA_014377245.1). GTDB lineage: Bacteria > Patescibacteriota > Gracilibacteria > BD1-5 > UBA2023 > JABFSX01. The sequence goes on along the minus strand of JACMPX010000023.1, from coordinate 24,350 downwards.
AGCATATATCAATGAGTGAGCTAAGAATGTGCAAGATCTTTTCAAATATCTTCGGAGTCAGGCTAAAAAAGATCCAGATAAAAAATTGATTCTTATTTTTGATGAACTTGATGCACTTTTCAAAAATCGTAATAATCCTTTTGCTTCCCCTGAAGATACAAAAGTTGTCAATACATTCCTAACTGAGATGGATGGATTTGAAACGTTGAAGAATGTAATCATAGTAGGCACTACTAATCGACTTGAGTCTATTGATAATGCTATCAAAAGACCCGGAAGGCTCTGAACACATATTAAGGTAGATTTACCAGAAAGTCAAGATCGAGCACAAATATTTCGTATACATCTAGAGGCTGCGGTAAAAAAAGCAAAAAGAAAAAATCTCTACGAACTCAGTGATGAAGATTATACGAATCTCGGAGATATCAGTGAATGATTTTCTGGTGCTGAAGTCTCAGAAGTTATTCGTATTTCTCTCGAACAAAAATTTTTCGATCAAGTAACTACTAATATTGAACCAAATTCTATTGTATATACTGACCTCTTAATTGGTATAGAAAAATTACGAAATCAAAATGGCAATAAGAATCATATTTTCAGAGATATGTCTCACTCAGAGCTGACTGGACTCATACAATCTGATAAGACAGGAAATATCACTCATGCTCTGAATATGTTTATTTCTCAAAAAATCCTTGAACAACTCAGCGATAAATACAGTTCAGGTGCAGTAGTACTTCCTGAGATGATTCAGGCATTGCTGACTAAGACTAACCCAGGTATTGGCTTTGTTGATAATTCTAAGTAACTATTTCTTTTTTTCACTCATATGACTCTCCCTACAACTCTCTGACACCAACATAATTGACCAACTGATACAAAACCTCAGGATGGATATGCGATCAAATCCTATGGTGGCATCGGAAATGAACACAGAGAATATGGTGAAGAAAATCGACCAAAACATAATCTCAGCGGATCATGTCATGAGTTGAGTGTATTTTTCGGAAAACAAGTCCATAGAGTACTCATAGATGTATGAGCCTACCAGTGACCAGGTAAACTCGAGAGAAGTATTACAGAAATATCAAATTGAGTAGATACAGTTATCCTCACACATCCTCATATGGATCATATTGGAGATTTTCCTAGGATATTCACGAGTGATACTGAGTTCGCTGGACGAGTATATGCAACTCCTGGTACAAGAGACTCTGCAGATGTGGCCCTCACAGATGCTGCCAAGATCCTAGCTCGAGAGTATGAGAATAAGCAATTCTGATATACTGAGATGCTCAAAGATATTGCCGGAGCGTTGTTCGATATCAAAGATAGAGCATCAGGAAAAAAACAGGTAAAAAGACAATGAAATGGAAATCGTATGACAGAAACTTGAAGTGAACCAAATAAAAAACAAGTCATTTTAAATGCAAATAGTGTGCTTTCCAAATATTGAGTAGATATTTCAAAATGAGCAGAAAACTACAAAGATCAGATGAAGCAATTTGCACCAGAAAAACCCGCCTATGATCTCGAGGATGTTGTACTATCACTGAGTAAGATAGAAACTCAAACTATCAATAATGGATGGAATGAACTCATACCAGGGAAACTTGCATTCAGGTTTTATAACGCTGGACATATTATCGGTAGTGTGAGTGTGCTCTTTCGTATCACAGAGGATGGCAAGAGTCGGAATGTACTTTTCTCAGGTGATCTTGGGTCATATAAGTGGGATTTTCATCCGACTGGACTCCCAATACCTCCACACAATCTCCCTATAGATACTGTAGTTATCGAGTCTACGTATGGAGGCAAAGTTCGTCCAGATTTTGCATTATGACTCAAAGATTTTCAGGAAAATCTCAAACATGATCTCAATAAATACAAGCAAATTGTGCTATCTACTTTTGCTATGGATCGTACCCAGATCGTACTCAATATGCTCATCCAGATGAAAATAAGAGGCGAGTTGGTAGATATTGATATACTTCTCGATTCTCCATCAGGGAGCAAGCATACGATGAATTATCTCAAACACTCTCGCCAGATTGATCCAACTATATCGAGCAAACATGCTCCGATTATCCATAAGGCACTCTATGATGACTTCGTCATAGAAGAGCAAAGGAAACTCGCAGAATTCACAGAAAATATCGATCCAGCGAATTGACACTATACGATCCTCGATAAAAATAATAAGACGTCATTACTCGCTACAGATCGAAAAAAAATAATCATTACCGCGTCAGGTATGGCGGAGGGTGGTATGGTAATTTCTCATCTTGAAAAAAATCTGTGAAATCCTGAAGTGGCATTTTATTTCCCTGGATATCTTGTCCCAGGAACACTCGGATATGCACTCGCTAGTGAGTCTCAATCAGGATGACAACAAAAAAATGTAAAAATTGCAGGAAAAAGATATGAGGTTAAGACAAGAATCAAGCAATTTAATTTTCTCTCTTGACATGCTGATGAGGAAGATCTCATAACATGGCTCTTGGCTATGAAACTCAGAAAAGGTTCCACAATACGTATCGTTCATGGAGATATCAATGGGTCGAGTCTGGCACTCAAACATACGCTTGAGAGAAGTAGCAAATTTAAAGGCATTAACATCATTATTCCAGAATTAAATGAGGTGAATAATTTCCCTATATTAAGTCCAGTAACAGGAAAAAACCTAACAACCAAGAAACCCTCACCAAATCTCAAAAAATAATCCAAAGAAATACTCTCATCAATGAGAGTATTTCTTTGGATATTAGTCTAGTCATGCCGATTGATCGTGTCATCTCTATGAGGAGAGGCATCAATTGGTAGTATATATTCCACCTTGGATCCGATTCGAGTAGCACCTATGATGCTCGATGTGAATACTTCATCATAGTCATCTATCTCTGGTGCTGCCATCTCTGGACGGACGATCACGGTACTATCCTTGATATCCATGATGTATCCGACTTGTTTTTTTCATTTTCTTGCTGTGAACTTACCATCATAGACTCTATTCAGGACTGGTGTGATCTCTTTTATGCGATTTTTTGCAATAGATTCATCTACCTTATTTGGGAGCTTGGAGCTCGCAGCAAGTGGCTCATCATGATACTCGAATATGCCTACAGATTCGAATTGGTATTTGCTCACGAAATCGAGAAGTATCTGAAAATCAGCATCCGTCTCACCTGGGAACCCGATGATGAAGCTCGTACGGATAAAGGAAGCAGGAAAATGGTCACGAATATATTCGATAAAACTATCGATATGGGCTCTATCGTAGTGACGGCCCATCAATTTCAGGATATTCTCGCTCGCATGCTGGAATGGGATATCAAAGTATGGAAGGAAGTGTTTGAGTTCAGTGAGTTTCGATAAGTGATCGAGCGAGAGGATATCAGGATAGAGATAGTATACACGATAAGTAGGAGCATTTGCGGGTTTATTTTTTGCGATATACGTATCGATTGTTGCATCGATCTGTTGGAGTAGCTCGATCAACCTCGGCTCTTCATAGAGATCCGTCCCATAGCGAGTTGTATCTTGTGAGATTATCTGGATCTCCTGGATCCCTTGCTCGAGCATCACTCCGACTTCTTTGACAATACTCTCTATCGACCGACTCGTCTGGCGACCACGGATGGTAGGAATGATACAGAATGTGCAATTATTATCACATCCCTCTGCTATCTTGAGATACTCGTATGAGAATGGAGCATGCATATATGCTCGCACTTCATCACCTCTCCAGACGAATGCCTTTTTACCTTTACCTGGTGCCTCTATGGAGGCGAGATAGTTCGAGAGGGTTTTCTCTTTGGATTGTTTATGAGCCTGTTTTGCTTTCACGATTGCTGAGAGGTTGAATTTTGATTTCTTTCCCAGTACGAGCTCTTCGATGACGGAGTATGACATAAATGGTACTATTGAGACGAGATTTTTTAACCCCGCCAAAAAAGCATCATCCTTCACACTCACATAGCATCCCATGAGGATTAGTTTTTTCCCGAGATTATCATAGTAGCTCAGAGTCTCTTCTGACTCTTGGCGAGCTGATGAGAGGAATCCGCAGGTATTGACGATCACATAATCGGTCTCCTGAGATTCAGGATCCTCGATATACTCGATAGGAGCTCGGTCTGAGTACTTGAGTATCTCACCTATGGCGAATTCGAGATCGACCATATTTTTGGAGCAACCGAGATTGATAGCAGAGAAGGCAAACATATGAAAATATTACAATTGTCAAAAGTATAGAAAAAAACTTGCAAAAAGCAAGAAGTTGACTAATATACAAATATACATTTAAAATTATTTATGAATATAAGTACTCATGACCAGAAAAAAAATAGGTATATCGATAATAAAATTACACAACTTGTATTATCTGTAGAGATGCTATTAGGTTGAATAGATCAAATCACTCCAGCTCTCAGAAAGAAACTGAAAGACTACTATGAAACTCTAAAATATATATCTGTAGTAGGGAAAGAAACTATTATTGATATAATGCAAGTACTCAAAATAGAGCCAATATTTCAAAACTCAGATGCTCATTTTATAACAACAGAACAATGGTGTCGCATATTCCTCGATATGTTGTGTGATCGATGAATCGAGAAAAAACTACAGTTCTGATCAACGGTGAATACTAGAGTAGTAAATATATTATCAAAATAATAAATCCCTAGGATTATTTAACGAGAATTTTTATAAATTCTTTTTTTGTTTGGTCAGCTTTTTTACGTATCTATGGGATGAGAGATCCTGATGTGAATCCTGGGATCGTGTTCACCTCGAGGAATTAGAGAGTAGATATACTTTACCTCCAGTCGCTACGCACTATACCAAGACAGATGAGCCCTGATACTATGAGTCTACTCTGTTGTTCGAGTGATTGCCTGAATGAGTCTGGGAGATCTGTGAATACCTCATTATAGCGGTTGGTTTCATATATACAGTCAAACAAAAACTGACAAAACTCAAAATCTTTTGCTTTCTCTTTAAGTGCACTTATACTAAATTGAGTATTTACTTGTATTGTTACCTATGCGGAAAACCTGGTTTTTGCTGATAATGATATTTTGACTTCCATTTGCTACTTTTGCCAGTGTGGAGTTTTTTGCATTGTTACCCAATCCTATCTGAGATGATACTGTGTGAGAATATATCGAAATCAGAAATACTAGTTGTCAGAGTGTGAATATCAGTGGTTATCATCTCTATGACGCCTCCAACAAGACCTATGTGATACCAACTTCGACAATTATTCCTTCACATGAAAATATCAGATTTCTCTATGCAACTACCAAGATTGCTCTCAATAATTCAGGTAATGAGTCTATCACGCTCACAGATATGAGAGGTACAATCATAGATACAGAATCATATTCGTGAAAACAACTAGATAATATAGTGATATATCTGACGACAATGGACGAGAGCTGCAGTGCGACTCCTCGTCCAATAGAGAATAATACTGGAACTATGAGTACAGGAACGAGTTCGATTACAGAGGCAAGTACTGGAACACTATATTCAAATACTGGAAACATAGAGTCTGGATCATGAGCCATAGAAATCTCAGTTCCTATACAAAGCTGAGTATGAGAATGACACAACACTGGAACGACGTATACTGGATCAGTGGTGTTGGATTCTCTACCCACCAATTTAGCAACTATAGATACAAATACTGGAACGAGTTCGATAGTAGACACGAGCACTGAATCTCTCATTTCTCAGAATGAGATAGCTATGAATACAGGAACCACGAGTACTGGAACAATAGTATCTGGATCATGAGCTTCAGATATTTCATGGTGAAATAGCACAGGAACCACAAGCACAGGAACCACAAGCACTGGAACCACAAGCACTGGAACCACAAGCACTGGAACCACGAGCACTGGTACTACTGCTTCAGGATTTACCAATATTGCATTAGTTCAATACTCAAACATTCAAACATCCCAGCAGTCAAATACTGGATTCTCTTTCCCAGAGATCATCCCAACTCAGCAGCAACCAACCAATGCTATATTCACATGATGAATCTGGGATTGTGGAACTCATCAGCCCTGTCGAATCAATATTACATTTGACCCGATTTTCACTGGGAGTTTTCATTCTAAGAACTATATCTGTGAGGTGATCACTGCGACAGGAACACTCACAACTTGCAATCCGAATACTCTCTATTTTACTACGCCTTCATCTTTTTCACTTCGTCTCACGAGCAAGGTGGATCCGAGTCAATCAAAGACGGTGAATTGGGGAGTTAGTTTTATGATATTACAGGATAACAGTTCCACACAGGTCATAGATACTGGAGCCACTATCTCAAGATGACACAACACTGGAATAGAGAATTTATGAATAATTAGTACTGGAGCTATCCAAGATTCTAACACTCAAATACTCGAACAATCATTTACCTGAGTCACTTTTCCAGAGATCATTCCCACTTTTCAGAACTATACCAATATAACTCATTCAGGTAATATACTCACTTGTACGACGAGCCCATGTCGGGTCAATTTCACTCTCGATCCGATTTTCACAGGGTCATATCTATCTCGCAACTATATCTGTGAGATCCGCTATGGTACTGGAGTATATGACTCATGCAATCCACCGCAACTGTATCTGGTAGGGACGGGCGGTATCGATATATCATTGACGCACAAGGGATCTCGCGAGACTATCTATACATCTCTATTGGTTACCCAAAATATTGTAGGACCCATCTCAGCTCAGCTCTCTACACCTTCAGCTACTCTGACGACTAGTATCGATACCAATCCTCCGATAGTTATCCTCGAATATGATGGCAAGCTCAAGGGCTATCACGAGCAAGTCGGTGACTATGAGATGAATTGCTATAGTCTCACCTGTGCTATCAACCTCACAGCAGATCGCTCGTATGATCCTGAATGAGATAAAGTCAGATTCCTCTGGTACTATTGATCCAACGATATCAAGATCACCAAGGACCCTGGCGAACGTAAGTACTGACTCTGAGATCATGAGATATGGCTGCGTGTCATGGATACTACAGGAAACGTGGCATCTATCAGGTATCATATACATGTTCTAGGTCCAAAAGAAAAAGAAGAAAAGATAAAAACCGAAAAGAAAGCAAAAACAGCATTAGTAGATAAAAATGCTCAGAAATGAACCAAGAAATGAACCAAGAAAAAGAAAAGTCAAAAAATAACTTTCTTTGATCCTCCAAATATTTTCTTACAGAATTCCAAATTCATAGAGACAGATGGTAGATATATCTGCCGTACAACTGCGAAGAGCTGCAGTTTCAATCTGGCTCTCTCAGGGACACTCCGATGACTTACCTATACTTGGACATACGATGACTGACAGGTAATAATATCCAAAAACCCAAAATCAAAATCACTCACTATAGGTGCACACACCATAGTAGTCACTGCAGCATATGGAACATGAGAAGCTATCTGGACGAGTCGGATCTATGCCGACGTCTCAAAAATAAAAAAACTCAAAAAGTCAAAAATAAAAAAACCCTCTAAGAAAAAACTCGTTACAAAAAAGAAAATCTTCACCACTCCTGTGCAACTCGTAGTGGCTGATCCTGTTGCCAAAGATGATACCCCATATGCTGCCATGGCACTCATCTGAGGAATTATGCCGATTCTCATCCTGAGACGTATTCTATGAGCAACTGTATAAAATATTATCCAGAGAATCAGTATTTTTGTTTTACTTATTGTGCCATATGGATACAATGCACTTACTCTCTCTTCTCGCGTGCATCTGGTCGGTATTTTTCTCTACAATTATACCGCATCCAAGGGCGGGTGTCATAGTCACTATGGTGTCCGACTCGCTACAAAGTTTTCTGAATATATTTAGAACTCTTACTGTTGCCTTCAGGGATAAAATATGATCTAGAACGGTAAAGAGGGACCATGAAATACTTCATCTATTAAATTAGATGGAGTTTTTTATTTGCTATCTATTGTATACTTATATTCTATCTTCTCTTCTCTATTCTTTTTGATCTCTGCGATTTTCTCTTTTCATCTGGTAACTCAGTGATAGAGATCTACTATCACACTCGTGATCGGTGCTCGTGTGAGCACATTGGTCTGCGATTCTACGATGAGTGTGAGTATCGGCCAGAGGAGATAGAGTCCCATTTGAGAGGTGAGTCCATAGCTCCATATCGTGAGGATGGTGAGCATAGCTCACTGGAGTATGAGTGGAGTATATTCTCGATATTGAGCTTGCCAGAGCGATGGCAAAGTGATGAGATTGATACCGGGGATAGCGACTATCCAAATAGGAGCAAAGTATGGGAGTGTAGGTGATTTGATTTTATTATTCTGCTCTAGAAGTAGAGTATATCGAGTTCAGTAGTCAGATACTTTTTTTCACCCGAATGCAATCCTACAAAAGTCATATATAGTTACTATAGATGCCTTGATATGAGCATCGAGTTCATTATAGGTAGGTACGCGAGAATAGATCTCAAACTCGAGAAAACGTGAGTATCCAAAAAGCTGAGCTGCTGTGGCTACAATGAGTCCGATATAGGTAATCGTCATTATCATCGTCAGAGTCGTAGTGCCTCATGAGAAGAATATGGTACTCGTGAGTAGCATAAGTGCAAATAGACTCCCGAGTTTGCGTCCTATGAGCGTCTCTCGTGTCAGATACTTGTGTGCTATGAGTATCCCGACCCAAGGGATGAATGATGCGATAATACGGACCTTTTCCTCTTCACTATAAGCTCATACAGTTATTGTATTATTTGGCATAGAGAGTGATCTCCAGTTAGTCTCATTGGCACTAATACCATGATATGCTCTATATGCACCAGCCATGAGTGCGAGGAGAGTGAGACTCACAATCAGGGTCACCACAACGAGTCCTATAGAGATACCAAATATGCCGAACATGAGATAGGTGTGTAGCAGGCGATATACTAGAAATAGGATAGCTCCAGTAACTATTATGATACTGGCTTGTTTCGCATGTCCACGAACGTATGGATCTGCGAGTGGAGTATCTTTTCTTGCCAATAAGATGATCGGTCCCAAGAAGAGATAAGCAACGAGAGCGTTGATGCGAGTGGAGATATCGGGCATAGAGAAGATCGAATGTTAGAATGTTTGAGTGTTTGAACCTTGGATTTATTATAACAGAAAAGGGGAAATAAGGCAAAAATCCATACTATTTTCTCTGTACTGCAATATAAGTCAGTATGAGTAGGAGGATCTGTGTTGCGAGCGTCACCCATGCAGATCCGATGAAGCTATACATTGGTATGAAGATAATATTACCGACTATATTGAGGATTGCTATACCAGCATTGATATACATCATCTGGCGTTGCTCTCATCTCGCGATCAAGATATAGGTGTAGAGTGACGAGACGAAGTATACAAGAAATATCCACCCCACGATCCGTAATGCGTCTATCGATCCGTATCCCATCACGGTCTGTGTGACGAACTCAGGTGTCGATATGAGTCTGATGACCCATGGAGCAAATAGTGCGAGGAATCCACTTGCAGCAATACCTCCAGCAAAAAGGAGCATGAATGCATGACGAGTGAGTTTGGCAACTTTTTCGCTATCCTTGCGTTCTATAGCTGTAGTTAATACTGGGAGGAGTGAGTTGAGAAATATCGTCCCATACATCATCCCGACTTCGACAATTTTCATCGGCAGAGCGTATAGTGCGATGCTCGTATCGGCAATATCTGCAGGCTCAAGTACCGAGAGAAGTATAATATCCACCTTGAAGAATATCACTCAGAGAAAGAGAGCGAGTCAGTAGGGAAGTGATATCCTGAGCATGTGCTTGATATAATCGCTATCCCATGCGAACTCTATCCGTTGCCATTTGCTCGCATACCACCACGTCAGTCATGTCATGACTATATTGCCTGCGAGACCTGCGAGCATAACAACTGAGAATATCTCGATATCTGGAGTTGTCGACCGAGGAAATAGGAATACCGAGAACATGAGAATCATACCAAATGTCAGGAGCTTGCCGCAAGTATTGGCCACTATTGAGAACTCAGTATGGAGAGTTGCTTGGAGGTAGCTCATCAGCGAGCTGTTGATGAGTCCTATGAGGGTAAAAAGAGACACGATACCAATTCCTATGAGTGCCATCAGAGAATCATATCCCTCGAGAAATGGAGCAATCGAGAGTGAGAGCCCGATGATGAGTATTCCTGATAGAGTACGGAGTGAGAGGATATTTCCACTGATTTTAGCTATCATTTTTTCATCTCATTCATTTTTGGTGAGCTCTCGTACCGTGATCGTGTAGAGTCAGAGATCGGCGATGACCGCGAATATGGATAGATAGTTGTATATCTTAGAGTAGAGTCCATATCCTGCAACATCGAGATACCCAGTGAGTACTTTGATGAGGAGTATAGAGATCAGAGCGGTGATGATCTTGCCGGCGATCTGGGCAATAGTATTGGTGTAGATTTTTCTGGTTGGCATATAGATGCGAGTATATGGGAAAAAATAGAAATGGTAGAAAATGGAATTGACAAGTATAATATATTACCATACTATATTAGTATTAATTAATTTTATTTTTATGAAAAATTCACTATCTCCAGTCCAACGTGCCGAATCAATCTACATAAATAGTTCAAAACGATATATAGAAAAAGTATCAGGACATATTGGTGCCTTAGTTGCTGCATCTAGTATTGCTTTTGGATGAGTTAACTTAATACAGAATAAACATTGAGATTGAGTACAACCAGCTAATACAATATTGAGCGTAGCGAATCAAGTCAAACGTAGCGATCATTATACTTATCAGGACTATTCGACACGAATTAGTTCTTGGAATGGTAATAACTGGGAGTATAATCATACACAATTGAGCAGTGATCCAGCATGGCTTCCTATATCTATAGTGAAAGAATTATGAAATATGTCCTTGTTTAGCATATGATCTATACTTATATTTTTAGGACTCAGGAACAAAAAAATCCAACTCAAGAAATGAGAGATATTTGATACGGATATAAAAGGAATTATTTATACAACAAAGATTTTTACTATTGATGGTGATAAAATTCGAATTTCATATACAAATCAATCTACAGGAGTAGAAAAAGTTATGAATGTATCGAAAAAAACATTAGAAAAAATGGTTGTAGAATACTGAATAATACATCCTCGCTAACAAGATTTTAAGTGATTTTTCTTTATTTTTTCTCACTTTCCTCTATACTCGGAGTATGCCAAATCCACACAAATATACTGACTACTCCATCATCTCAGGGCTCTCGTGAAAACGAGGTAAAAAGGACTTCGTCTCGTGGGCTGACGTTGAGCTCGAGATCACACTCGAGGATACACCACAGAATCGAGTATGGACTATAGGACAAGTGATGAATAAAAAAAAAATCGAGTCATCATATATCTTCGTTCTCGAATCAGATCTCATCGGGGTGCTCGCTCGGATGGAGATTATATGAGTTGGATTTGACCCAAAAAAACTCGAAGATATAGGAATGAGGATCAGGTCGGATATCCAATCAGTAGAAACAGAGATATATGAGCTCGTCTGACCGATCAATATCAGCTCACCCAAACAACTCCAGACTCTTTTTTTCGAGACACTCGGTATCAAGCCAACCAAGAAAAATAAAACAGGATACTCCGTCGATGTCGATGTACTCGAGGAGATAGCTCGGACTCACGATGTCGCGAGATTGATACTCGAGTATCGTGGTCTCTCGAAGTTATCTGGTACTTATGTAGATGGACTCATGAAATCAGTCTGACCAGACAAGCGGATTCATACAACCTATGACTCACTCTGAGCAGCGACAGGACGGATGAGCTCTAATGATCCTAACTTGCAAAATATCCCCACAGGAGATGGATACGCGAGAGAGATCAAGGAGTGCTTCATTCCATTACTTGGCAATATTCTTCTCGTGGCGGATTATTCACAAGTAGAGATCAGAGTCCTTGCGTTCCTCTCTCAGGACCCGAGTCTCTTGAGCGCATTCCAGAATTGAGAAGACATACATATGAGGACTGCGAGATTCCTATTTTGAGAGGACAAAAAAATCACGAGTCATGAACGTCGGATTGCCAAGAGTGTGAATTTCGGAGTGATATATGGGATTACGGGATTCTGACTTGCGAAGACGCTCGATTGTAGTGTATCTGAGGCTCAACAATATGTCGACGCATTCTATACTCGATATCCGAGAGTTCGGGTATACTATGATACTCTTCTTGAGAATGCAAGAAGAGATGGTTATGTCGAGACGTATTTCGGTCGGCGTCGATATATCCCAGGGGTCAATGATGCAAATCGTACTATGCGAAGTATAGCAGAGCGTGAGGCTATGAATATGCCGATACAGGGAACTGCAGCAGATATGATAAAGATAGCGATGATAGAGCTCGATAAGCGTATCATGGCGGATTGACTCGAGGGTAAGATGATACTCCAGGTACATGATGAGCTCGTATTCGATATCCCAGCTCACGAGAGAGACATATTCGAGAATATGGTACGAGAGGTAATGGAGGGTGTACTGAGAAATAGTGGTGAATTTCTGCCTATTACTGTGGATATCTCGACAGGATCTAATTGGGCAGAAGCCAAATAGGATTTCTCCTTGCGAAAAGGCATCAACTCAATATACTTATTGTATGTTCTTTTTTCCTCTTATCAACTTCACATTCCTGATAATACTCTATCAGATTCACAAGCGTATATTTTGGATTACATTTGTGTTGGAGACTTTTCTCTATGCTGGATGACTCTGGTGGATCTATCACAATTTTGATCGAGCAGACAACCAAGTACTCTATATGTTTACACTGACTGGTGCATGATTTATATTAGTTTTTATCGCATTTTTTATTGCCATTTTCGCCAATCATACGCGAGAATAGGATAGTATGACTCATAATAAAATACCAAATATGATAAATAGAATTACTCCAAAAATATAGATATTCTTATCTCACTCCATTTGATCTATGAATCGATTCCAATCATTATTTTTCTCTTCATATATAGCTCCAGATGAAGAAATCCAGCATATATTTCATCGGCACTTTTTTGTGATTATTGAGGATATCATCTTATGGATATTTTTTGCATTATTTATACCAGGATTTCTGTATTTTCTTAATGTGTTTAATATACAGTCTGTTATGTTACCATCGCATGTTTATGGGTATCTTTTTGTGATCTACTTTATCCTCATTTATAAGATTTTTGACTGGTATACGGACGTATGGATATTGACGAAGGAGACACTTATAGATCTGAAGTGGCAGCTCTTCACGAGTAATCTCGTCATTATACCATTCGAGAAGATCGAGGGTATGGAGGTCAGGACCTACTCATGGATCTACTCCGTCCTCGGTATCTCTGATATCGTGACCAAACTCATGGGGAACGAGTCGCTCATCCTGCGTAATGCAAGTCAGCCGACTGAGGTAGTACAGGCACTACAAGAAGCCATAAAACCTCACAAAAAATGACAATCAGTTGAGGATCGTGAACCATTTGATATACTGGTCGATACACTCTCTGATGTAGTGAAGTGACACCTCATGACTGGAGGTAAAGAGTATATCACGAGAGATTATATAGCGAAACTCGATGAGACACTGACTCGCGGTCAGCCCATAGATCTCAGGACCCAGACAGAGAAGGTCGTCATCGATAACTGGAAATCGAAATACGATAAAAAAGAAAATGAAGTCACAGGGGATAATGAAGAGCACCACTAATCTAATTATTTGTCATCCTGAGGCACGAAGGATCTGTCTCCAAGATAGAGATTCCTCTTGCATCGGAATGACAAAAACTTGTTTTTCGATATTTTATTCTCTTACCCTTTTTTCCATATGAATACCGAAATCATCCTCCACGCAAATGATCTCCAGGATAAATCTGCTATGATATATCATGAGATTGATAAAAATATTATAGGAAAACTCGATGCATATATTCGCAAGACTGTCAAAGAGTGAGATAAGATCCGCATCGAGCTCACTCTCATTCGTGATAAAATTGGTATCACTGGTAAACTCATCATATCCTTTCCAGGAGGCATATATCGGTCAGCTCGTGAGAACTTTCTGAAACTCGAAGACCTCATCAATCATCTCTTCTCTCATGTGAAGGAACAAATGGGAAAATAGATTCAAGTTGAAATAGATGATATAATATAGATCAGAAGCCAGAAAATCTCTTGCTCTTTTCTCCTTATCCAGTATGCTCCTCCTACCTCATACCTCCTACCTCCTCCTCTCTATGTCCATTTTTCTCGGAATCCTTCTCACTCTCCTTGTTCTTCTCATAGTTGTCATGGTTCATGAGTTCTGACATTTTATCACCGCTCGTCTCACGGGTATGAGAGTAGAAGAGTTCGGTATTGGTATACCTCCGAGAGCTCGTAGACTATTCACAGACAAAAAAGGTACTCAATATACCCTCAACTACCTCCCAATATGAGGATTTGTACGGATACTCGGTGAGGATCCACGGGGTCCAGACTCGACGACAGAGTGATCATTTATAACTAAGCCATGGATATCTCGAGTGATAGTTCTCGTAGCTGGAGTAACTATGAACTTCGTCCTCGCATTTGCTATATTCACTGGACTATTTCTCTATGGAGTGACGCCGATGGCGATCATCCCACTCGAGTGATATCAGTCTCAGATACTCCCATCAGCTCATGAGGCGATCGAAAATCAGTACCTCACTCATAGTTGACTCACTGTCACCTCGATATCTGGCAGTATAGCTGACCTTGCCGGAATCTGAGAATGAGAAAAAGTAGTAACCATAAATTGAGTAGCCCCTTTGTCAGCTCAAGATATGATTACTATCATCCAAAAAAATGAACCCATCAGTCTGATACTCTGAGTTCCTAGTGTTCCTAGTACTATCCGAGAAGTCCGTATGACACCACAGGATGGCAAAGTCGGTATGCAGATCTGATACCGAGATCTCCACATCAATACAGATAAAAAGATCCAATATAGTGGACTCAAGGCAATCACGATGGGGGCTCATGAGACTGTCTCGACGACTCGTATCACTCTGTCGTTCCTCTCTCGTATGGTAGTCTGACTCTTTGCTCCTAAAAATGAGACAGAGCGCTCAGAAGCCAAGAATATGCTCGCAGGCCCTATCTGACTCGGTTCTACTTTTATACAGATTGTCCAAGATAGCGTACCGATAGCGACAGTACTCGTGATGATCGCCCTACTCTCTATCAACCTCTGAGTTATCAATATCCTTCCATTTCCAGCTCTTGATGGTGGTCGCATTGTGACAACGACGCTCTATTCTATGCTCGAGTATATTCCACGTGGTCGACAATACTTCACTCGAGTCGAGGGAGCGATTCATGCTGTTGGATTTTTTCTGCTACTTGCTCTTATGCTCTATATCTCTAGTCTAGATATCGCCCGATTTTTTTAATTTTTTCTCTATGCAATTCTTTGGTATTTTTGCTATAGCATTCTGACTCATTATCATCGCTTACCCACAATTCCTATCGTACCTCATTGGTTTCTTTTTTCTCTTTCTCGGACTCAATATTCTCATCGCATCGAGGATATTCCGTAGGTGATCTGGAGAGAGTGATAGAGTATGGAAAATTGGCAACTATGAAATACTCAAAAATAAAAATAGAAAGTAATGATCTCTCATATAATCTTCATTTTTTTTGCATTTCTCACTGCTCTCCTCCCGATCTACCTCTGGGGGTACGGTGTATCGTATTTGCTCGATACTCCATGGAATCGCCAGAGATTCATATCTGGTATGATAATCTGAGGACTGTCAGTTGGACTTGTTTGGTTATTTTCGTTTATCGCTATCAATAGTGTATATATACTATTCTCATTGTGAATATTTGCATCCGTATTAAGTATAGTTATATGGGCTATCATACGATGAGGATCAATATACGCGAGAAAACTATTGCAACAATTCGCAAATTCCAATATGATGAGTATCATTGCTCTATCTATCGCTACAGTTATGCTGGTTAGATATATCCCTGGAGGAACTCATTTGCTTGTCCCTATTGTACCACTCCTTCTCTCATCAATTATCGAGGAATCATCAAAACACTTGATGAGTATAGGTCTCATGAGCCAAGATTTTGCATTCTCGCGCAGAGATATCATCATATTCACTCTATTCGTGGTATTAGGGTTCGTATTTGCTGAGAATCTACTCTACTTATTCAGATCAGATCTAGATCTATCAACTTGGATTTTTAGGTCATTTTTCTCACTCACAGCACATCTTCTCTCGGCTAGCATATGTGCCTATGTTTGGTGGCGTGCTCTCTCATATGAGCCATACTCTATCCGCTATATTGCTATATTCTCGATTGGATTTGCCCTCGCCGTTATCACACATCTTGGATATAATCTGATACTACGAGAGGGGAGCATGATCGGATTATTTATTTATATGATCGTTGGATATGTCGTTGTGACGAGAGGATTATCACTTGAGAGAACTACAGTTTAGCTATGATGATTTTCCGCCTCCCATCCTCCATCGCTTTGATACAGATTTTTTTAGTCGGTTTCACTCCTTCCCCGAGTATCTCCGGCCATTCGATGAGCATGATACTCTGTGGATCCTGAGCAATCTCTTCACCCCCAATAGATACCCAAGTCGAGTAGTCCTCAATCCTATATAGATCGCAGTGATAGATATTCGTTCCATATTTCTGATAGTAGATGTATGTCGGACTCCTCACCACGAGAGTGGTATCATCAAGATATTTCCTCAGGATATGACGGATATAGGTACTCTTACCAGCACCAAGATCTCACGAGAAAAATATTCTATCTCAAGCTATAAGTGGGAAAACTATATCATAGAGCCCTTTCTCATCATGGATTATATATTCTTGTGTGTTTTTTTGCATTTTCTATTTATATATGGTATACTTAGCATCGTATTCATAATTTTATCTTATGCAAGAGATCAAACAAAACCCTCTCATTAAGCAACCCAGTCAATTCCCATGGATGGCTAGTATCGTTGCCTGTTCCCTCACTCTCCTGAGTATCGGGTGACTCTGGTGATATCAGTTTGTTACGGCGTCTACTATTGACTGACTCAATAGCGATATCACCAAGCTCGATAACGATATCAAGGCATCATCTCTCGACCGAGATATCATTATTGCCAATATACTCTCCACCGCAACAATCAGGCCAACTATAGATCTCAAGGCTCTTGTGAGAGGATTTCGTGTGGCGGCTACTCAGGCGGGTGTAAGGCTCCAGTGATTCTCTGTCAAGGATGATATTATATCGACGATGCTCATAGCAACTCGTGATTGAGATACAGGCATCGACCCAGTCGAGACTATTATCGCCATGATGAGAAAGACTGACTCAACTAGCGGACTAAATCTTCAGCCTATTAAGGCACTTCAGTGATCGGCGTCTGAGCGTAACACAGCAATATCATTCCGTATTTTACCTACTAATCCGATCACCAATGCTACCAAATAATATCATACAAAAAAATAGAGTATACGCACCGATTATCGTCGGTATTACATTACTTCTTGTTATGTTCTTGCTCTATCCACTCTATACGAGCCATGCGGATACACGTATCACTATCGCTGGACTCGAAAAGACAAAATTAGATAAACAACTCAAGATAGACGAGGTAAAAAGAATGCAAGCTCTCTTCGCAGGGAGTGGCTCGAGTGACCTCAAGGCAAAAGTCGAAAAATATAATCACAGGTTCAATTCGAGTGATATTATGGAGACTATCATGGTGAATAAATACACGACAAATACTCAACTGAGTCCTGCCCAGATAGCTATCTGATCTATCTCGATCAACGAGTGAAAAAAACTCCCAAGTGGACTCACACTCGGCAGCGTATGATTCACACTCTCTGCTGATACTCCTGACCAGGTAGTGGACTATCTCACATACCTGACAACCAACTCTCCACTCGCGATCACTATAGATACGATCAACCTGCCTCTCGATACAGCTGGCTCACTCGCGAGTAGTACTGCCATATCACTCGCGATCACACTCGGTGTATATTACTATGAATAAAATATAAATACTATGTTCTCATTTTTCACTCCAAAAATATCTCTCAAAGATAAGATCCTCTTCTATGAGTCTACAGCGAATCTCCTTGAGGGCGGCATTACTCTACTCGGAGCACTAAAGTGACTATTATCTCGTACGCATGCAGGGAATCTCTATGATACACTTGAGAATACTATATTTTTCATCGAGAGTGGCGATGCACTCAATATTGCTATGCGAAAGTCCCCAAATTTTTATCATGAGAAAGAGGTTGCCATCATCGAGAGTGGAGAACAAACAGGAATGCTCAAGGATGCCTTCCAATCTATCGCAACAGAGCTACGTATGCAGGAAGAACTCAGACGTAAGGTAGTGTGAGCACTCACATATCCGTTTGTGATCATGTTTTTTCTCGTGCTTGCTCTCACCGTTGTGATGACTTATGTGGTTCCTCAGATCATGCCGATTATCGCAGAGATGACTACTAAGATATCATTCTCAACTCGGTCACTCATATGGGTGAGCAATGTACTACGATACAATATGATATTCATCTTGATTACTCTCATTGCCGCCGCCCTCATATTCCGATGATATACTATGACGGAGATGGGACGGAAGTGGCTCGATCGTACCAAGATATATGTACCTATTGTTGGTATAGTATACAAGAACTATCTCGTAGTTCAGGTGATGTCGACATTCCACCTACTTTCTTCTTCTGGTGTGAGTATTATCAAGACAATTCGACTTACTGGTGCCTCAGCAGGGAACTCAGTAGTGTCTGATATGTATGATTATATTGCATGAGAAGTATCAAAAGGAAAAAAAATAAGTGAAGCTATGTTTGACGTAGATAAGGAAGGATATTTTTTCTCATCGGATATTGTACAAATGATCGAGAGTGCTGAGAAGACATCGACGGTTCATCAGATAACCAAAAAAATTAGCGAGCAGTATCGTCGTGAGGTAGATGCATCCCTATCAGTGATGGTGAAACTTATCGAGCCAATTGCACTCCTGATGGCAGGTATATTCGTCATGTGGTTTGCGATGGCTATATTCTCATCTATCATGCAAGTTGTAGATGTAGCGGGTATGTAGTCACCGTTCAATAGTACTACACAAAAATCAACTCCATGAAACCCATATTCAAATTTACATCTGGCTTCACTCTCATAGAGATGATAGTAGTTATATCTATTATCATGATACTCTTTGGTATCAGTATGTTCCCATATCGATTCTACATGCAGAGAGCCTATACAGAGCGAGCTGCTGATGGCTTGGCACAAGAGTGGGTACTGGCACACAAGGCGATCAGATGAGGAATAGAGTTCGATCCAGTCGCAGGGACTCATGCTCGACTACTATTTATTTTCGAGAAAGGGAAGTCAGTAGTCAATAGCTACCTCCTTGCTTCTGGTTCTCTCATCACAGATATGTCCATATTACCAACTGATCCAACTCAGATACAACCCTACAAAATCTATACTATGGATGACGGAGTAGAGATATTGGGATTCTCGGGCTCTGTCGCAACTACAGAGACCAGACTGGGTTATCTGATCTCGCCACCATATGGGAGCGGAGTATTTTTCACAGGCTCACTCACATCATGATTGTCTCTACTCAATACGCGTATCATCATAGGCTATCAGGGTACGAGCAATGATAACTGAAGATCGAGAGAGGTACTCCTTAGGCCATATCTCCAATAAGCACACTCTATGACAATCAAGCTTACTACATCTGGATTCACACTAATCGAGCTCATAATCGGTATGACGATATTCTCTATTGGTCTTGCTGGAATCTACGCACTCCTCCAGACAACTATGTCTACGGTTCGCTATTCTCGTGATGAAATAGTAGTATCTGGACTCCTCAGAGAACAGATCGATCTCGTGATGAGCATCCGTGATACCAATCTACGCAACTACATCCCATGGGACTCAGTATTCATCGATCCTCCAGTGAGTGATACTGCACTGACTGCTGGTATATATACTATCGAGAACAACTATACTACAGCGAGTATAGTAATCGATCAGAATGTTGGAACGATATCTAGTAGTCCTATTAAGGTGACTAAACTCGCAACATTCCCAGTTACCGATGAAGATAAATGGTCAATAGCACAGCTCCGACTCGATAACCAGTGACGGTATATACACTCACAGACTATTGGAACTGGTACACAATATGCATCATATATCATAGTATCGCCACTTAGCATCAACAGTGTAGATGTAAAAAAGGACTGAAAAAATCAATGATGGATAATCGATGCTCGTGTACTAATCAAGTGAAATGGTTACTATCGCGAATATGATGCCAAGTCTATGGTCACTGATTGGCAGAAGTAATATACCATAAATAAAATATGTTCACCATAAAAAATAATACATCTGGATTCACCCTTGTCGAGCTCATGATTGCTATGACCATATTTGGTATGATGAGTGTGATGGTGATAACTATATATTTCTCTACTACTCAGACCTCTCGCAGCCTCAATGCCCAGAGAGAACTCGCCGAGACGGCTCGTGAGATCATAGAGCGTATCAGTGAGGATGTTAGAGAGAGGGGATTCGGCGATAATACCGCATTCGATACTAACTATGCTTTATGGAAATCGTATGATTATACAGGATTGGGTAGTGAATACCTCAATCTCATGAGTGGTCGATATGTATATGGTGCCAAGAAGATAAGTGGCATGGACCCTTGCATCGGTACAAAGAAAACTGATCCATGAACACATTGCGGACTCTACTACGTAGAATATAGTGATAACTGAGCAGCCGGATACAATCTCGTAGACAGCTATACTCCAGATGAGTCACGCAAACGAGTCAAGATAGAGGATATGAGATTCTATGTATCTGGTGATGGACTCACTACTTCCCGCAAAGTGATGATGCGTCTCGATCTATCCCTCATGCCTCGCAATGGCATATCACAGTCTCTCGTATCTACGACTAAGTTGCATATACAAACTACTATATCTGAGCGTGGGTGGAGAAAATAATATCATTATTTTTATTATCCTAGAAAATGAAGGATCTACGCAATTTCTTCTCAGCAGATTCCTAGAGGATGACAAAAAACACAAAAATAGTTATACAAAAATTATGTACTCCAATACTCACATACCCACACATTCTCGTTCTGGATTCTCTATCCTCATGGCTATCGGAACTATATGAGTACTTCTCATTATCGTCACGAGCCTGGCAATCAGCTATATTCGTGAGTCCAAACTCTCTAGATACTCCTATGATGAGGTACTCTCATCGACTGCAGCGGAGTGAGAATTCGAGTATGCAATGCTCAAGGTCAAAAATCACAGAGACGGATTCCAAGATGCAACATCCTCAGGTGAACTCGATGGTAATCTACTCGATCTCACGACTCCGAGATCCTCGGGTCTCAGAACTGAGTACAATATACTAGCCTCAAGTACGGATGAGTTGTTTACCTTATCAGGAGGACAACATCTCATTATCCCACTCTTTGCATCTACATGATCACTAGCGCTCTGAGCAACATCGCTGAGCCCTGAATATAATATGTTAACTGTCAATACTACCTGAGTAAACATATCCGATCTCTGATCACTCTCTTGGACTATCGTGGCGATGAGCTGATCTGAGAGTATAGCAATCTCAGGAACTGGCAATATTACTCCATCTACAATAGGTGCAATTCGTACGAAGATGAGCCAATGCTATGATCGATCTACGGGGGTTATCAAATCTTGTACATTCCTCAACCCTGGAGATGAAGAACTCCTCTACTCCTATGATGAGAGCAAAACTATTAACGATTTCCTCTTGACTACTCTAGATCCCTACTTCGTGTTTTATAATCCTGATCCAGGATCTATACCCGTGAGGTTAACATCGACCACTCCCTTCACATTACCGACACTCACTATCACAGCAACAGCGAGAAAGTGAGATAGCTCACAGGTATTTAGATTCATCGAAGATAAGGGGAGATACTATGATGCACTCAAGTATGGAATATATAATACAGGTATATAGAACAAAAATCAAATAAAATCCCTCTCAGATGAAACCTGAGAGGGATTTTCTAAAAAAGCATGCTCAATATTTGACACAAATTTATATATATGATAGTTTATTATTGTAATGCGTATGAACTCTCATATCTCGCATCATATATTCTCTATTTCTATCAATATGATATCCTCAATATTTAAGACCAAAATTCGCTATACACTCTATGGAGTTATCGCCTCCGCATCAATCATATCTATCTCAGCCCAGGCAGCTGGTCTCGATGGTGTATTTGGTGACTATTTCACCAATATGACGACTTCATGTGGTGCCAATGAAGCAATAACAGGATTCAATACGGCTCCTGCCACATACGGCATGCGTATCTGTACTACATTTCAGTCAATTGTATGATCAGTACTCGGTACTGGTATAGCTCCTACTGGGTCTGCAGTGGTATGATTCGCTCCTATCACAGGTGCTGCTATATTTGCACCAGTCAGTGACAATATCTGGCAAAAGAATAGCTGAAATATCTCCTATACAGGAGGTAATGTGGGTATCGGGACACCAGTACCATCTGCCAAACTTGAAGTAATGGGTAGTATTAACGCTAATTGAGCGATAGTAGCGAGTAATAATCAATTTATAGTAAGTAATGATTTGTATGGTATCAAGCCAAATTTTCCATCAGGGTGGTCTATGGTAACAAAGGGATATGGCTATCTCAATAATAATCCAAAAAATGTAAATGGTTCTATAGAGGTCAATGATATATATATTCGTTCTATAGGAAAATGGGCAAGTGAGCTGGCTGCAGGCAGTGTGCCTCAGGGGACACTCTGTGGAGTGGCCATGCGCTGATGGAGTGGGCCGATCCAACCAGCTATCAACTGTAAATGACAACCCATTATTATTACTACAACTGTCCCTAGTTGATATATGAATCCTGGTTATTGTGCGGAAAGTTGTGTTGAACCATATTGGGTAGATACGACTACTTATATAGAAGCATGGAATTGTCCATCTTGATACTCTTCTCAGCAAACTACTCATTCTAATTGGGGCGGACAGTCCGGTGATGATACCTGGTCATGTGTGAAAAACTAGTTACACAATTATTCTCTATCTCTAACTCTATCAATATGATATCCTCAATATTTAAGACCAAAGCTCGCTATACACTCTATGGAGTTATCGCCTCCGCATCAATCATATCTATCTCAGCCCAGGCAGCTGGTCTCGATGGTGTATTTGGCGACTATTTCACCAATATGACGACTTCATGTGGTGCCAATGAAGCAATAACAGGATTCAATACGGCTCCTGCTACATATGGTATGCGTATCTGTACTACATTCCAGTCAATTGTATGATCAGTACTCGGTACTGGTATCGCTCCTACTGGGTCTGCAGTGGTATGATTTGCTCCTATCACAGGTGCTGCTATCTTTGCACCAGTCAGTGACAATATCTGGCAAAAGAGTGGCTGAAATATCTCCTATTCTGGATGGAATGTGGGTATCGGTACTACTACTCCATGAGCAAAACTCGAAGTAAATGGACAAGTGAAGATCACAGGAGGTACTCCATGATTGGATAAAGTTCTCACATCAGATGCAACTGGTCTCGCGAGCTGGACATCGAAAAATCAGGTATGTCCAGGGAATCAACCGAGCAATATTTGTTATGGAGATGGCGCTCTGTTTTCCAATAATACTGGCTATGGCAATACTGCGATTGGTGAGAATAGCCTTCTTAATAATACTCAAGGTGTTGGCAATACTGCTAATGGGCGTAGTTCCCTTTTTAATAATACCACTGGCTATGCGAATACTGCATATTGAGTAAATAGCCTTTATTCAAATACTACATGAAGCTTTAATACTGCTAATGGTTCATTTAGCCTTGTAAGAAATACCACAGGAGATATGAATACCGCAAACGGTTTTTACTCTCTTGAACAAAATACGACAGGTATTTCTAACACTGCCAACGGTTTCTACTCTCTCAACTTTAATACAACAGGAGAATCCAATACAGCAAATGGATCATATAGTCTCTTTTTTAATACTATATGAAAATCTAATACTGCTTATGGATTTTATAGTCTCTTTTATAATACTACAGGATTTGCCAATACTGCTCTTGGAGGTTCTGCAGCATCACGTATCACTACTGGATCAAACAATATTGCTATCGGATACGATTCT
>JACMPX010000022.1 GCA_014377245.1 Candidatus Altimarinota bacterium | reverse complement strand
CTTATAGTGAGCCACTCTCACAGGCGTGAGTATACCCCGAATTTGCTCCTTGATAATGCGATGTACCTGAAGGTCTGGATAGCGACGAATTGGTGAAGTAAAATGAGAGTAATACTCGAGTGCCAGCCCAAAGTGGCGAAACGGTGTATCAGAATAGGTTGCCTTTGCCATCTTTGGGAGGAGAAGTCGTGAATATCTATATAACTCAGTAGGATCTTTTATATTCTCGAGAAATTCTCGGATATGAGTTGGTTCTAGTACAGGAGTTCATTTAGGCTTTGTGAGAATTAGTTCTCAGCGTGTACTATCCTCGAAGATTGGAGATTTGCTACTACGAAGTATTGCCTGTATTATTTCTGTTTGTTCATTACCTGGGAGTCCATGAACTCGTGAGAGAAATGGGAGTCCATGTCGCTGACACCACTTTGCAACTTCCTCATTTGCGAGTACCATGAATTCCTCAATGAGTTTATGTGCATCATTTCGTTCTCGCTTTTTGATATGTTTTGGAGTTTTCGCTTGTTTCTCTCAGTTTTTGTCGTCATTTTCATGAGTAGTACCAAAATCAAAATAGATTTCCGTAGATTCAAACGTAATCTTTCCTTCTTTACGGCGTCTTTTTTCTAAAATATAATACAGTGCAAAAGCAATATCCAAGATATCATCAAGTTCTGTTTTTTCTCATATTGCTTCACTGTGACGCCGATATATATCATCATAGACACCACGATGCCGACTCTCGATAATGCCCTCTACGATTTCAGTATGCCGAACATTTCATCTTGGATCAATAGTCATAACAGCCGAGAGACTGAGCTTGGGAGTTCCAGGATGCAAGCTGCAGAGATCATTCGAGAGTACTTCTGGAAGCATAGGTATAACCTTGCCCGGCGTATAGATACTTGTAGCTCGCAACAGTGCTTCCCGATCGAGTTGAGAATTTTCGGTTACATACTCAGCAACATCTGCAATATGTACAGCAAGAATATAATTACCATTTTCCTCTTTTTTGATAGAGATCGCATCATCGAGATCCTTTGCATCAGATCCGTCGATGGTGAGTGTATACCAATTTCTGAAGTCGACTCTATTTTTGAGATTTGTTTTCTTTGTATATTGTTTGACTTCATCACTCTCTCGTATCACTGATTCTGGGAACTCAGTCCGAGCTCAAGAGAGCCAGAGAATGAGTCGCTCATCGAGATCGACATCATCCTCATGGGCAAATACTCATACAATCTCTACTCGATCATTCGTACTGAATTGGACAGATATGATACTATTATCGTCATATTTTTTATTTCACGATAAAAATAAAATCTCAAGATTTCCTTGTTCTGGGATGATTTTTAGGTATTGCTTTCACTTTTTCGATATGATCCTCGCAATGAGTGGATCTCGAGAGCGACTCACGAGTGAAATAATCTCCACTTCTGCCATACGCCCACCATCTCACTGCTTCGTGATGCGAGCCCGAACTCGATCACCATGGACATATCCCGACTGTACCTGATATGGCTTGACAAAATATGATACATCTCCTGACGTGAGGGTGATCTTGCGTGGGGTATATCTGAGATTACCAGTGATGAAGAGATGAGAGCGAGACACGGTTTGAGAATTTAGTATATAATAAATAAAACTCAGAAAAAATAGATAACAGGTATGTAGTCTTTCAGAGACTTGTATAGCTCTTATTGTAGGAGAAAATCAATATTTATCAAGAATTAGCACATATTTATCTCCACATATCAGATTCAGTTGAGTATTGCATCGAGTCCTGCTCGATGTTGGGGAACCATAGGTTCTGGGAGATCTGTGACTTGAAACCAGGCGAGATCAGAGGCGAGATCAGATTCGAGTATTTCTGGAGCATTTTCATAGTGTTCTAACCGACCAAAATATCCTACCTTTGTTCATTGTATCGTCCGAAACATCACGATCGCCTCAGCGTTGATAGAGGCTGGAACTGCATTGATCCCAATCTCTTCTCTTGCCTCACGCAAAGCAGCCTCTCGAAAGAGCTCACCATTATCGACCTTACCACCAGGAAATGCCCAGTGGTTGGGCCATACCTCAGTTTTGTCTGATCGTTTCATGAGAAGGATATGAGATCCATGTTGGATGATGAGATTGGCGGCCGCTGGAATGAGAGTGCGAGACATAGTTGATTGTATTGATAATTATCCTAGATCCATATTTTCGACATCTCACTTCAAGAGCATCTCATTTTTGATTCGAGGATTATAGTAGTTATAAATCAGTTTGACGAGATCAGTTTTTTCTACCTCATTTGCCTTGAGTCCGATAGACTCAAGACTCATCTTTATTTGTGAGAGCCTTTCATAGTTTCCTTTTCTTAGTCTCGTCATACGGATACGATTATTCCTGATATCTGCAACAGATTCTTCTTGAGATAGAGCTGACCAAAATGACTTGAATACTCAGAATATATCAGTTTTTCTCACACTCTCGTTATTCTCGAGGTCGAATGGTACTACGATATAGAATTCTTTTTTCATAATCTGAGCGAGATCAATGAGAGTAATGAGGAAGTCTACATACTTGTAAGTTTGTTCTTGGAGGAGTGGATTCTCTTGCTTGAGTGCGAGATTCTTGAGTCGATTAATGTAGGTCTCGATATCTACCTTAAGTGAGCGTATCATTATCTGTATTGGGAATGAGAGAGCATTAAGAAACCGCTGGTAACTTATAAGTATAGCATCTTGTTCATCAGTACTCTTGAGATTAAAATTCACTGCATGAACCCTGAGCACCATACGAGACGAGCCATCTTTCATCATTATCATATTTTCTCGAATCTCAGAAAATGGCAAATAACGTTGAGTACTCGCATCTTTAGAGGGTTTTTTTCATGTTTTGACGGAATTGTTTGGAGTCATGGGGAGAGATTTTAGAGTTTGCCAATATTATTTTCGAATTCATCACTCGTTACTTGTTCATAGCTTTTGTTGGCCTTAGCTTCTTTCATAGGATTACTCGGAGTGATATACCCTATATCCATCTCACTATAGCTATCAGCTCATTGTGACCACATACGAGATCTAGCATTGAGTGATAATCTAAAGAAATTCAGAGCCGCAGGGAGAAAAGTCATCTCATACATTCGAAAGAGTGCAATAATAAAGCCAATAATAACAAAGGGAGAACCAAACCAGAGTCCCAAAGTCGCTCCGAGTCGAGGTTCTGTATATTTGAACAACCCATATCCAACTCATCCCCAGATCATCATGATTATGAGTTGACGGAGTGAGAGTCATGCAACTATGACATCTTCATTTTCGATTTGGATGGGGATTTTATACTGCATACGAGATGAGTATATCCTATGGCTCGTGAAACTGCAAGGAGATTATCTATATTTCTTTTGACTTTTTTACCCATCATCGTATAAATGGATGCAATTTAGTTAACAATTGTTAATTAGTAATTGATAATCATACTCATATGTTTTCTTTTGTTCAGAACCGTTTCTACTTTTATGCAATTGCATTCGGATTATTTCTATTTTCTCTTGCTACCCCTTGGATTTTTACCCTCAATCAAGGCATAGATATGACTGGTGGTATACAGATTGAGTATAGTATTGAGTGACCTACACCGACTGCAACTATAGAGCGACTCAAGTCGACTATTATTCCTAAAACCAAAGAGTGACTCACTGATGCTCAAAAAGATATTATTACTGATACACTTGTCTACCAGATTAGTGGAACAAATCATATAGTAGTTGAAGCAGGTATCAATGAGAGTGTGGCTCAAGTGGCAGGTAGGACGGATCTCGCTCGTATAGAGGCGGGGAAGACAGCGTTCAGTACAGCTATTAAAAAAGAGCTCGACAATATCCAGTGAGCGACGGTCACTGAGGTACAGTATCGCAATGTTGGAGCTTCATTCGGTGACTACATCAAGTCGTCAGGATATCTCACTCTTGCACTCGCGATCCTCGCAATCTCTCTCTATATCCAGTATGCATTCCGTGGCTCTATAGCTGGTATGGCAAGTTGGCCATTTGCTATTGTAACTGCTGTATCACTCGCACATGATGTGGTGATTGCATTTGGGCTTTATGTTATTACTTCTCATTTTTTCCCAGAGTTCAAGATTGATACATTTTTCATCACGGCGATGCTGACAGTCCTAGGTTACTCAATCAATGATACTATTGTTGTTATGGATCGTATCAGGTCCAATCTGGCGAGCGCAAAATCAAATAAAAGCTCATTTGCCAATCTCATCGACAAATCTATTTGGGACACTATGCGTCGATCACTCTTCGTCTCCTCAACTGTGATGATGGTACTCATAGCTCTATTTTTCTTTGGTCCTGAGAGTCTACGCGGATTTGTACTCGCTCTCATATTTGGTACGATCGTCGGTACCTATTCATCTGTTTGTGTCGCGTCTCCACTCCTCGTAGACCTCACAGGTAAGAGATAATATAACGAGCAATGACAAAAACTTCTCAGTGAAATCTGAGAAGTTTTTTATATTATTTAATAATTATGTCAATACAGTCATTCTAGATTTTTATATCAATAATTTGCAATCAAAGAAAATATAGGATAAAGTTATTTGGATATATTTTTAAATCTTCCATTATGAAATCGAATTATTCCCGTTCACGTAAACAAGTATCTGCATTGACTCTTATAGTTATGGTGGCAACTCAACTGAGTTCACTTGGTCTTACTCAGTTATTTGCATTGACTTCCACATTCACGGCTGTAGAAACACAGGCAAATATACCTGCCACACAATCCGTAACAACATTCACCGTAGGTGTAGCAGGAATCGATACTGATACTCTGACACTCGATGGCTGTACTATTTCTTTCATTGATTTTGGTATTAGTGATACTAACTGTAGTGATGGATTCGGAAGGATTGATTCTATATTAAATAGCTCTATAGATCAACAGGCTACGGCTCTTGCTGGATTCATATTTACCAATTATTCAGCTACAGCAGGATCTGTTGGTAAATTTGTATTGACACATATAGGTACTCCTACAAACGGTAATCTAGCTTCATCGAAGGTTGGTACTGTCTCAGTATCTGAGGTTAATACCACACCTGGTGTGGCTACAGCAGTAGCACAAGTAGTAGACTTTATACCAACTTCCCCGACTGTAGGTGAGACATTCCGTGCTACTATTAATCCAACGATATATGATCACGCAGTTATCAGTACTGAGACAGTAGCACAATCCGTCACTGCGATACAAGCCGTGATGAGTACTTCCACAGTCGTAACATGTGTCGATAATACCACCAAAGTAACCTGTACAGCAAATACTGCAGGAACATCATTCGCAACTACAGCTTCCTCTATCGATATTACAGCACCAGTACCGACACTCACATCGAGTGTAGCGAGTCCTACCAATGGTCCATTTACAGTCACGGCAACATTCACAGAACCAGTGACGGGTGTTACTATTTCGGATTTTGTTATCAGCAATGGTACATCTACAGGATTCGTAGCTATGAGTTCCTCTGTATATAGTGTACTCGTGACTCCTACAACGAATGGGGTAGTCACTATCGATATGCCTACACAAGCTGCAGTCGATCCATCTGGTAATGATAGCAACGCAGCTATACAACTCTCTATTTTGTATGATATAGTTTCTCCTTCCGTAGTTCTCTCTACTCCACTTTCTACAGTAACTGGATCGTTCAATGTTCGAGCAACATTCTCCGAACCAGTAACCTGAGCAGATATAGCTGATTTCGTAGTAACCAACGGAAATACATCCGCGTTCACGGCACTCAGTTCTACTATATATAGAGTTACAGTGACGCCTGCTGCAGCATGACCACTAACTATAAATATGCCAACTGCAGCAGCACTTGATGCAGCTGGTAACTCGAGTAATGTTGCCACACAACTCGGAGTTACTTATTCACCAATAGACACTACTCCTCCAGTAGTCACACTCGTTGGATCTGCGAGTCAGTCTATAGCTCAAGGTTCATCATATACAGAGCTCGGTGCCACTTGGACTGATAATATCGATGGAACTGGTACCATCAATCCTGCAAGCTCTGGATCAGTCAATACGGCAGTAGTCGGAACCTATACACTGCAATATACTCATACAGATGTAGCTGGAAATGGCAGTAGTACAGTAGTACGTACAATCTATATAACGGCCCCATATGTTCCTCCTGTATACTCTGGCGGAGGCGGAGGCGGAGGAGGAGGTGGCTCGTATTCTTCAGCTTCATCAGTTGCGTTACCTGTCTCTATCGTTACCAACTCTGGAATCTCTCTCTCACTCACGAATAATACTACAACGGTAGTACCATTTCTCAAGCAGAAAATAATCCGAAAACTACTGAAGATAAATGCAGTCACCAAAAGTAACAAAAATTCTGCAACTAATATATCAGATTTCAAAAGTCCTCAAGTACAAGTAAAAAATGATATCGGTGTTACATTCCGAGTAGTCGCAAACAAAGCAAATATACGGCTCAGTGCAAATGCAAATTCGAAAATCCTCGGATATTTGGTAAAAGATATGAAAGTTGTAGTAACTCGAGAACAAGATGGATGGATAGAGTTCAAACTTGCCAGAGTAACTGGTTGGGTCAAAAAATCACTCCTAAGTGCAGTGCCTAGTGCTCAATAGTTCTCCAAAAAATATCTCCCAAGTATTGGGAGATATTTTTTATATTCATTTACCTATCAGATACCACCACTTCTCTGGATTGGTCATATTTTTCATTGGGTCATCTTCTTTTTTTCTGGCTTGAGCAATTACTATCTCAGAGTCTATATCACGATTTCCTTCGATCTCATTGGGACGTATGATATTGATTGCTTCTTCTCAGGGCAATCTTTTATTCTGAGTTGCCTTCGCTATTTGTGTTTGGTATGCTCGAGTATGGATATATTGTGCCAAGAATTCTTTTTGTTGATTTCTTTTTGTGGTTTTAGTATTAGCCATTTGCACGCCTTCCATGAAATTACTTGTCTGGAACTGTTGCAAAGTATAGTAGCCAATCAGGTATATCAAATAGACGCTTGTTATAATCAATATAATGAGAATGTAGTGAAAACGAGAATACATAGAAAATATAACATAAGTATATCTATATTTTAGAGTTGAGCAATGAAAATAATTATTTTATATTCTTTAATATTTCCCATGTGCCTCTATCCTCTGATCCGAGTCTCCATAGGGCAACATTTTTTATACCGAGATTTTTGAGAATGTTGAGTGACTTATATATAGTACTATTATCGAGGTACCATACTACATGGTCTCTACGAGCCTCATCGAGATAGTAGTAAAATGGATTTGAGGTCTTTGGGTCTATTCTGGGTGTTGCACCTGTCTTTTGTATAATCGATTGCACCTGTCTATTTGTGAGAGGTTTTGCCGTATTATCTCAGATTATCCAATCATATCAATAGTTACCTAGTATCACGACGAGCTTATCTCGAGAGACCCTATTGACCGCAGATCGAATTCCATGGTCGAACCAGAGATGAGATGCTATCGATCCTGAGGTTGACCCTGACCAGTGCTCATCATATGCCATTAGGAATATGAGATTGACGCGTTTTGCGATTTCAGGCAAGTTAAATAGACTATTAGAAATAGGAATATCTACAGTGAGCTTTTTTCATAATGCGTTGAGTGATAGAGTGAGCTCTTTGAGAAACATAAGATAGTATGGATACGTCTTTTTATCAATCTCTTCAAAATCTATGTTGATGCCTGCTAGATTATTTATGATAGCAAAGTTCAATAGCCATAGTTTGATATCTCTACGCTTTGTAGTATCACTCAAGTTACTGTAGAGGAGACTCGTATCCCAGGTATTATTCGTCAGGTTATGGTTGTTGATTAGAACATGGAGTGGTAAATTTGGAGCATTTTTTCTGAGGTATGCCTGCGTCCTTTTGAACTTGATAGGATTCACGAGAGATACGCCAGAAGGGTTCAGAGTGAGCTCTTCCATAATGAGTTCATCGATATGGTCGAGATGGAGGGTGAGAGACTCCAGAGTCGAGTTATCCCACTCTACTCAGAAAGCGTAGACGCGATTCGATATGTTTACAACAGTATTCGTTGTGGTGGGTGTAGCTCTTCTCGATATAGGATTTACTATCAATACTGGACTCAGAGGAGTATAGGCACCATATTGTGTGATAATATTCTCATATACCTGCTTAATGGTGAGTGAGACTATAACGACATACACTACTAATAGTAGCAAATAAACTGCGATTCTTTTTACTCATATTGCCTTATCAGATGTTCCAAAAAAACTACTATGGCTCATATTATAATATAATATAAATTTACTCTAAAAAGACTTATAATTATATTTATTTTTGAGACTATTGCAATTGATGGAGAAGGATTATTTTTTATAGATATTATTTCCTATTCACTGTTCCACTGCGTTCGAGCTTTCCCCACCCGATGATACCTCATTTGACTCCACTCCAAAGGGCCCGAAGATTGATATAGTACATAAAAAATCGATATAATACTCGTTGCGGTAAAAAATAGATAAGGAGCTTCCAGCTCTCATTTTTCTCAAAAGTAAGTGCGGTACAAGCGATAATAAAATCAAGTGTGAGAAATATGAGTGAGTAAGAGAGAACATGCAGGAGTGTTTCGAAGTATATCCCTGAGCCATATAAGAAATAACTCAGAGTATTGAGTATGAGCATAATGATAGTGAAGATATCAAAAAGAGGAGCAATAATAGGAACTATAATCTGATAAATAATAAAACTCGGAAATATAAAAAATCTGAGTGCAACTGGAGTGTTTGGAGTGAAGAGGACATCAATATGCTTCCAGGTGACTTGGAGAACTCAGAATGCCCATCTAAACCGTTGTTTCGCAAAAGCTCTCCAGTTTGTGGGTGCCTCGGTATAAGCATAGGCATATTCTTCGTGCTGGATCAAGTATCCAGCACGAAGAATGCTCACGGTCATATCACTATCCTCGGCAAGGGTGTCTTTTGAGAATCATCCGAGCTGTAGAAGTATCTTTCTTCTCCATGCTCAGACAGCACCAGGCACTACAGTAATAGTATTCATGGCATCATATGCCCGTCTATCTAGATTCTGACTCGTATTGTATTCGAGTGCTTGGAGATGTGTGAGGATATTCTCTCGATTTCAGACTACTACATTTCCAGATACGGCACCGACTGATGGATTTATAAAGTGTCGAGCGAGCTTCTGAATCGTATCTGGCGCAAAGATCGTATCAGCATCGATGACGATAACCACATCAGCATTTGTATGCTGTACGCCGTAGTTTATGCTCTCACCTTTTCAGGTATTCATTCGTGTAAAGAGTCGTATATTTTGATTGTTTCCATATTCCTGTTGTACTATGTGGCTCGTCAAATCGGTAGATCAATCGTCCACCACGATGATATCAAATTTTGGGTAATTGTTCAGGAGGAGCGAATCAATAGTTTTTTGTATTACCTTTGCTTCATTATATGCAGGAACAATTACTGATACTGAAATTTTCCCACTAGTATCATAAGTACGACGAGGAGTGAAATGGTACGTCTCTGCAAAAGCAAAGAACATAATAACTATGAGTCGTATGATCCCAAAAATTAAGGTTGCCATGAAAATATAGTATATACACCAGAGGATGAATATAATAAAAGAAAAAGAAGTGTGGTTTATATCTTTAAATAAGGCATCATTTCCTTGAACTATTGGCATAATATCGTCGCGAGAAGTTCATAGTAGTGCACTTGATTCAATGAATTCATACCCGAGATTTTTGAGTTTTTTTATCAGTATTGGCAGTGCCTCTATAGTCTCGCTCCTATCACCCCCAGCATCGTGGAGGAGTACAATATTCCCCCGTCCTGACTGGAGTTGTTCGATGACTCTATCGACGATCGTGTCTACTCCAGGATTTGCCCAGTCGTTTGGATCGATTTTCATACCTACCGTAATATATCCCAGACTTCTGGAATTGATGAGTGGTTGTACTTGATTCGGGGTTTCTGGTTCTATATCTACACCATATGGTGGACGCCACAGTATAGTCTTGTGTCCAGTAATACTCTCAATGATACGTTCTGTAGATACGAGCTCAAAGTCAGTACGAAAGGGACCAACTTTGGATAGATCAGGATGAGAAAAACTATGGTTTCCAAGCGTATGTCATTCTGTATAGATGCGTTGTATGATTTGTGGGTATTTTTCAGCATTTTCTCCAATCACAAAAAATGTTCCTAGAATATTTTCTTGTTTCAAAACATCGAGTATTTTCGGTGTAAAATTGGCATCAGGACCATCATCAAAGGTAAGTGCAATTTTCTTGTTTTTAGCCTCTCCATAGCGAGCGATCGTATATGGAAAAGGAAATGTAGTGATCACTTCATCTGTGATCAGGGTTCCTGAGAAAGAGAGTTTTCTTTTTCAGGATATTGGCTCACTCTGCAGCTTGTAGAACTCACCATTACCAGCATAATCGATCTCATATCCATAGCCAAAATTTTCGAGGTTTTTCGCATTTTCTTGCGTTGCCGGTTTTTTGAATATTTTCCATATACTGGGATCCTCGGATCCCATACGCCAGAGTGAAATATTCTCGATTCCGAGTGACTCGAGACTGGATAGTGTATTATAAGCTGTAACCGCATCGAGATACCAGACTTCGTGTTCTTTATTTTGTTCATCCGTGTATGAATACATCGGATTGAGGCTTCCAGAATCAAATACGATTGACCCACTCGATTCTCTCATAATAGTGTGAGCCTCTTGAAAAGTTAGGGCGGTGGATTGTTTTTGTCCTATTGTCCAGTCGTATCCATAGTTTCCGAGAGTGACTACCAGTTTCTCTTTTGGTACCTTACTCATTGCTGTCATCACTCCATCGATGATCCAGTTCTGCGAAGCGATCGGTCCTGGTGTGGCACTCGACCAGTGTTCATCATATGCCATGAGAAATATCAAGTCTACACGATTGGCAATCTCAGGTAAATCAAAGCTATCGTTTGAAAGTGGTACATTGACTGATATAATCTTCCCTTCAGCATGGAGTAGGGATCATAATTCTCCAAGAAATGTCAGATAATATGGAATTGTCTTACTATCGAGTTCCTCAAAGTCGATATTTATCCCACTCAAATTATGGAGTACTGCAAAATCTATAAGTTCTTTTTCGAGATTCTTTCTTTTTGTTTCATCACTCAGTGTCATATAGAGTAGAGCAGTATCCCAGATATTTTTGACAGAGTTATAGTTGTTGATGAGAGCATGTATGGGAAGATCAGGGTCATTACTTGTCAGATACTCTTGGGTCCGTTTGAACTTATCTGGAGAGATCATGGCCATTCCACTGTTTGAGAGGGTCAATTCTTCCATAATCAATGTATCAATTTGTGCTTTGTTTTGTTCGAGTGATGCAAAGCTCGCATCGTCCCACTCCACTCAAAACATGTAGACATTTCTATTTTCTGGAGAACTATTGCCAGTTCCATTTAGTAACGCAGTTCTCCTATATATGGGTTGTTTTGAGATCATCGGAGGCACAAGAGATCTATGCAATCCATGTTGGGTAGTAATATCTCTCAATACCTGTGGAAGTGGCAGGATCGGATGGAGAAAGAGACTCAAACCAAAAACAAATATGGCGAAAATAAACAGTGTAACTATAAAAAATATCATACGTTTGGCACGAGACACACGTTTCATAGTTGGGTCAAAAAAAATAGGATTTGGCATGTGGAACTTTGTGTTATATTAGTGAGTAGTGTAGTCAGAATCCCCTTGAAATCAATATAGACATACTATACTATTTCTATATACTCTCTCCATATACAGTTTCCCAACTAAAACTATGAAAGCACTCACTCAAATTCTCTGGCTCGATTTCCCTGAGGAACATGACTATCCAGCAGCTTGAGACTATTTGAGGCTCTTGTTTCCAAATGATATTATTGAGTGATATATCTGACGACTTCAGTGAGCAGATATCTCTATGTTCAAGGCCAAGGATATATTCCGTGCCTCATGTCTCAGTCTCCTCGGAGTGAGTAATATGCATGTAAAAAGAGACCAGAAAAAAATTAAAAAATGAATTCTCCTCTCTCCACTCCTTCTTGTTCGTGATCCGAGAACATCACGAGTTATCATAGCAGATGGATACCATCGCCTTTGTGCTATATATTCACTTGATGAAGATGCGATGATACCCTGCCAGATTACCGACTAAAACCTCATATGAATAAAAACATTCTCCTTTCTATAATTCTGATAGTTATCTCGATTGTAGTTATTGCATTTACCATGACAACATACCGATACTATAGGGCGATCCATAGTGATGATCCTATTGATCCCTACATTCAAGTTGAACAATGAAATGTGACGATCAGTCGAGGTAAACTTGCGATCGATATGACTATACCTGATTCCTATGAGATACAGGAGTGAGATATTATCTTCACGCGAGCAGATTCTCAGTCTGTGATCACTTGGCCTGATCACTCGACGACTCGTCTCGGTCCATCATCACAACTCATTATAGAACGGATGCGAGTGGCAGCAGATTATTCGCGTATTGAGCTCGTTGCCTCACTTGAGAGTGGCAAAGTATGGTCAAATATTGTCCGAACCCTCTATCCTGATTCACGTATTGAATTCAATATTCCCAAGTATGGTACAGTTGCAGGTGTACGTGGTACGGTATTCGAGATAAATATTGACAATAACTACATCCATTCAGTTACCCATAGTGTGACGCTGCAGAATTCTCTTGGTCAACTTGTAACACTCCTCCCTGGAGACGTTGTTGCGGCGGATAATATCTTTTCAAAAATCTGATTCTGACTCGATATGGCTTGGGTCAGACTCAATACTACAAAAGATACTGCATATATAGCTCTACGTGATACATCGATGAGAGACGCCTATACACTCCTCACAGGCAAATCGGATATGTCCAATATATGGGATCAATTCGTAAGATGGATACTCTCATTTTTCTCAGGGTTTGACTCGATTAGCTTGTTCTCGGCAATCGCCTCAGGGAATATTTCAGATATAGCAAATCTGCCTACTACCCTGGTAACTCGTTGGTATCAGTCGTTTCAGAGTACAGATTTTGTACAAGAGCGCGATCAGTTGCGATGAGTGATTATATCACTACGTGATAATATAATCAACGGAGATCAGATCATAGAGAGTCTGACACGTGGAGCAATGTGGGATATTGTCTCGTCTTCCGGTATGACACTACAGTATACTAAACAACTCCTTGATACTTATGCTCAGGATACTGGAACTACTCTCGACCAGCTCATTTGAGTAGTGAAAAAAATCGATTCTGGTTCACTCTCAGAGTGAGGACGAGCTATATATGAGAGATTGGTGAGATAGTTATATTTGTATCAGAATATAGAGTTATGATCATATTTTGTAGTTAATATATAATACTATCAGTATAATAATTTTAATTCTTTATATTCTTTTTACGCCTATATTTCAAGAACCAATTATCACAATATCGAGTATCGTCACTATCGATTGTCTACCCACAGCATACAGTAGTCAAGATACTATGCATGTATGACTCGTACTCCCATCTGGATGGTAGGTCTATTTTCAACAATTCTACGAGAATAATCATCTAGAGCTATATTCTACTTTTTTCGTATTTTCTTTTGACAAATGCCCAACATTTCATATGATGCCCTTACTTTTACTATCTTTGGAAGTATTCGCTCTTGCGAATTGATGTTGCTCGTCCAATACCTGTACATACAGAGTATCCGAACAACCTCTCATTATTTATATATCCCCTCTATCCTATGGCTGGAATACTCGGTAAAAAAATCGAAATGACTCGTGTGATTCATAATGGAGTTTTTGTTCCTGTGACGCTCGTCCGCATTCCCACTCTTGATGTTGCTCAAGTGAAGACTATCGAGACTGACGGATACTCTGCAGTTGTGATACGTATGACTGATGGCAAGAAAGTAACTATGCGAGAATTTGATCTCGATGGTGTACTCGCAAACGTCACCAAGGGGCAAGTTCTCTCGCTCGATATATTTGACTCTATTACTTTAGTGACAGTATCAGGTATATCAAAAGGAAAGGGTTTCCAGGGTGCTATGAAGCGTTGGAATTTCTCAGGAGGTCCTGCCTCTCATGGATCCAAATTCCACCGAGCACTCGGATCTATCGGTAAACGAAAACCTCGTCGAACTAAGCCAGGTCAAAAAATGCACGGACATATGGGTCTCGATGGTATCACACTCAAGCATGTTCCACTCGTTCTCGTGAATAAAGAACTATCAGTTCTTGCTATTAAGGGACCAGTTCCAGGAGCTCGCAACTCACTCGTGACAATTACATTCTAGCAGATATCTTATCGGTTCAGATTTACTCCAAATCCTAAAACTCAAATTCTATGAAAGCTCCTCTCTACGATAATCTTGGTAAACAGTCTGGTACTGTCGATCTTGAGGTATCATACTTTGGTATCACTCCGAATGCTTCTCTCATGCACCGTCTACTCGTACTCCAGCAGGCAAATGCTCGTATTAATATTGCTCATACCAAGCATCGAGGTGAGGTTGCAGGATCGACTCGCAAGATGTTTAAGCAAAAGGGAACTGGTAATGCTCGTATGGGTGATCGTCGATCTCCTATGCGACGTGGTGGAGGTGTTGTATTCGGCCCTCGCAATGATCGTAATTATTCTCTCTGTATGAATAAGCAGGAACGTCGCCTTGCTCTCGTTTCGCTCCTCTCGACCAAAGCATCAGCTGAACAAATTAAAGTAGTAGCAGGATTCGCTGGATTCGGAGAAAAAACTAAATCAATGACAGAATATCTCACAACTATCACTGCTCGCAAACCACTTTTTGCTATCACTCGTGAAGAGAAAACTGCAGTCAATGGAGCCATGAATATCCCAGAGTCACGAATCGTGAATGTTGAATATCTCAACCCACATGATCTCCTCAAGTATTCAGATTTGATATTTACAGAAGCATCTCTCAAACATATGTACGCTCATTTCTCAAAATAATCTCTAATTGAAGATATATAATCTAATTTCTTTCCCTATGAATTCCCTCTATTCAGTCATCAAAAATTTCGTCGTTACGAGTAAAAGTACTGACGGAGAACTCAAGTGAGTCTATACTGCTATGGTGGATATGGCAGCTACCAAAATTGATATCAAGGCAGCTATCCGCAAGCTCTATGGTAAAGAAGTAGCAAAAGTAAATATTAACTACACTAGGGAAAAATTCCATAACACAAAAACTGGAATTCAGAAGAAAAAATGAGTTGAGAAAAAAGCAATGATCACTATGAAGCCCTGAAACAGAATTGAGAACTTTGAAGTTATACAGTAGATTGATCAATTCAACTATCCTACTACCCCACCAATTACTAATCACTAGATCATGCCAATCAAGAAGTACAAGCCATATACCCCCTCTCGTCGTTTTATGACAGGCCTCACTTATGAGGAAATCACAACGAGTACGCCACACAAGGCTCTTACAGCCTCTATTCAGAGACATGCAGGACGTAATAGTGCTGGTCGTATATCAGTTCGTCATCAGGGTTCTGGACACAAAAAGCTCTATCGTCAAATAGACTTTAAGCTCAATAAATTCGATATCCCAGCAACAGTTGAATCAGTAGAATACGATCCATACAGAACAGGATTTATTGCTCTTGTATGTTATGCTGATGGTGAGAGACGATACGTCCTCGCTCACGCAACTACTACTGTCGGTGATCAGATTATCACGTCGAATACTGCGAAGCCAATTCCAGGAAATCGTATGGAAATAGGATGTATTCCTACTGGACTCATGGTACACAACATTGAGATGATTGTTGGACAAGGAGCCATCGCAGTACGTTCAGCTGGTGCTTGTGCTCTCGTCCTGTCTCAGGAAGGTGAGTATACGCAACTCAAGATGTCATCTGGTGAGATCCGTCTTATTCACAAGAAGTGTTGAGCTACTATTGGTACAGTTTCAAATGCAGATTGGGATCAGGTCACTATCGGTAAGGCTGGTCGTAGTCGTTGGATGGGAAAACGTCCTACTGTTCTCGGGTCGTCTATGAATCCTGTCGATCATCCACATGGAGGAGGTGAAGGACATCAATCAGTCGGACAACGAAAAGGACCAAAAACTCCATGGGGTCGTCTCGCTCGAGGTGTCAAAACTCGCTCTCGCAAGACAACGGATCGTTGGATTCTCCGCACTCGTGCTGGAAAACTTCAGGGCTAATAATCCTACAACCTCAAATCTAAAAATTAATTTCTCTCTCTATGACTCGTAGTCTAAAAAAGTGACCATACATCGACCTCCGTGTGATGAAAAAAGTTGAAACACTCAATACAACAGGTCGTAAGTCTATTATCAAGACTTGGTCTCGTGCATGTACTGTTGCTCCAGAGTTTGTCGGACATACATTCGGTGTACACAATGGTAAAACTCATATTCCAGTCTTCGTAACAGAAGATATGGTTGGACATAAGCTCGGAGAATTTTCATTCACTCGTAGATTCACTTCTCATTCTGGTAACAAATAATATGAGTTTCGTAGGTTGGTGACTAATAACTAGTCACAGCCCATAACTATTCCACTAATCACTATTTCTATGAAAGCTTCTGTACGAAATATCCGTATCTCTCCAAAAAAACTCAATGTAATCGCCTATATTGTTCGCAATATGACAGCCAAGGAAGCTCTTGATACACTTCGGTTTATGCCAAAAAAAGGTGCTATCATAATCCATGATGTTATTAAGAGTGCTGTACATAATGCAGAACACAATGATAATCAGAATGCCGAAGGACTCAAGATCGCCTCTATTTGTGTCACTCAGGGTCTTGTTCACCGACGTATCAATCCTATTTCTCGTGGTCGAGCTCATCGTATACTCAAGCGGACAAGTCATGTCGATCTTACCCTCTCTGCATAATTACTTCTCAAATATAAACTTCTCACCCTATGTGACACAAAGTTAGTCCTATCGCATTCCGTATCGGATACATCAAAACATGGAGATCCAATGGATACTATGATCGTAAGTCGTACGGTCAAAATGTTTCTCAAGATGTTGCTATCCGCTCTATGGCGACCAAACATTTCAAGAATCTTCCTATTGGAAATCTATTCATCAATCACTCGACTAATGGAGAAATTACCATTACTGTGTATACATCTCGTACTGCACTGATTCTCGGAAATAACGATGAAAATATTAACGCTCTCAGAGTCAACCTTGAGTCCACATTCTCTGACTACAAATTCACTCTCGAAGTCAAAGAAGTCAAAAAACCAGAACTCTCTGCACCTATAGTTGCTGATTCTATCGCTCGTCAACTCGAGAAAAAGATGCCATATCGTAGAGTTATCAAAAATGCCATCGCTAAAACTCTCGAAAAGGGAGGACTCGGAATCAAGGTAAAACTATGAGGTCGTCTCAATGGAGCAGAGATTGCTCGTCGTGAAACATTCAAAGATGGGTCAATTCCATCTCAGACAATTCGAGCTGATGTTGATTTTGCCTATGAGCGAGCTGAGACTCCATCGGGAACTCTTGGTCTCAAGGTATGGATCTATAAGGGTGATGTCTTCAAAAAATAAAACTTGCGTCTCTAAAATTTTATTTATAATTCTAACGATTTTCGTATGTTACAACCGAGTCGAACCAAATATCGTAAAGCCCATCGTGGTGTCATAAAAGGTCTCGCTATGCGAGGATCAGAAATCAATTTTGGTGAATATGCTATCAAAACAACTGAGTCAGGATACTTAACTTCTCGACAGATTGAGAGTGCTCGTAAGACGATTGTCAGATTCCTAAAAAAAGGATGAAAACTCTGGATTCGAGTATTTCCTGATAAACCATATACTACTCATGCTGCTGAGGCTCCGATGGGTTGAGGAAAAGGTAGTGTAGAGATGTATCGAGCACCGGTCAAGCCAGGTCGTATCATCTTTGAACTTGGAGATATCTCTCCTGAGATCGCTCGTGAGGCCCTCGAGAAAGCTGCCTACAAACTTCCTCTCAAGATGAAAGTCGTCCTTTCTCGAAATGACTTCTAAAAATTAGAACTTACTATCTAGACCGTAAGTACTGAGTAATCTATCTAAGATATCAAAGCAAAAAACTAAATTCCACCTATTATGGCACCAAAGAAAACAACATCAAAAGCTGCTGCTACAACAGAGCTCAAGAGTCTCACAGATCTCAAATCACTCGACCGTATTGAGCTCGCTCGTGAGCTCGAATCTGCTCGCCGAGAACTCTATATCCTCACGATGAAAAAAAATCTTGGAGAACTCAAGCAGCCTCATGTTCTCAAGTGACAACGTCGCTATATTGCTCAGATTTCTACTTTTCTCACGAGCTCTATCTAATTCTATCACCCTCAGCCCTCATGCGTACAAAAACTGGAATCGTCACTAGCACCAAGATGCAAAAAACTATCGTTATCTCGGTAGAGACATCAAAAACTCATCCAAAGTATAAGAAACGTTATGTATCAACATCAAAATTCTATGCCCACGATGAAAACGGACTCGCAAAGCTCGGAGATACTGTCACAGTTTCAGAGACTCGACCTCTCTCAGCTCTCAAGCGCTGGATGCTCATTGAGGACTCTATTGTCTCTGCGAAATAATTTCTCCGAGACGAAATCTATCCGACCTAACAAATCTAAGCTCTAAAATATAAACACTCAACCCTATGATCCAGACAGAAACAAGACTCGCCATTGTTGATAATACAGGAGCCAAAGAAGCTCTCTGTATCAAAGTACTCTGATGATCAAAACGACGATATGCAAGCGTCGGAGATATTATCGTAATTGCTGTCAAGCGAGCACTTCCAACAGGAAATATCAAAAAAAAATCAGTATGTAAAGCTGTTGTTGTACGTGTATCAAAAGAGGTACGTCGTCCAGATGGTTCGTATGTCCGTTCTGATGATAATGCTTGTGTCATAATCGATGATAAGGGAGAGCCAAAGGGAACTCGTATATTTGGCCCTGTATTTCGTGAGCTGAAGGCTAGAGGATATCAAAAGATTATCTCACTTGCTCCAGAAGTCGTATAAATATCTCAATTCTCTCTAAAATCTAAAAAACTCATTGCTATGAAAATCCACACAGATGACCAAGTCATCGTCATTGCCGGCAAAGATAAAGGCAAGACTGCTAAAGTAACTCGAGCATTCCCGACTGAAAAGAAGGTTCTCCTCGAAGGTATCAATATGGTAACACGCCATATGAAACGCCAAGGATCTACTCCTGGTCAGAAGGTAGTATTCGAAAAACCTATTGATGTTTCGAATGTGATGCTCATCGATCCAAAAACAAGTAAACCAACACGAGTTGGATATAAGATTGAAAATGGTAAAAAAGTCAGAATTGCTAAAAAATCAGGTACAGTAATATAATCTCTCACTTACACTAACACCCTACGTACTATCTATCTAGAGTGCCAAATAAGTTAACCCTTTCTACCCATGACTTTCAAAGAACAATATAACAAAAAGATACTCATCGAACTCGCTAAAGAGCTTGGTATTGAGAATCCTATGCAAGTTCCTCATATCGAGAAAATCGTTCTCAATATGGGTATCGGTACCTATGTTGCATCAGGAAACAAGGACTACTCAAGTCTCAAAAATGATTTTGCTCTCATAGCAGGTCAACTCCCTCGCATCAACCATGCTCGCAAGGCAATCTCCAACTTCAAGCTCCGTGAAGGTATGCCTGTTGGTATGATGGTCACACTTCGAGGTCAGCGTATGTATGATTTTCTTGAGAAACTTATCTCTATAGTCCTACCCCGCGTTCGTGATTTCCGTGGTGTCTCGGCTCGTTCATTCGATAACGAAGGTAACTATCATTTTGGTATCAAGGAACATACTATCTTTCCAGAGGTTCCTCAACTAGATGTCGTGAAATCTCATGGAATGCAAGTC
Source organism: Candidatus Altimarinota bacterium (assembly GCA_014377245.1). Taxonomy (GTDB): domain Bacteria; phylum Patescibacteriota; class Gracilibacteria; order BD1-5; family UBA2023; genus JABFSX01. Next base: position 20,797 of record JACMPX010000022.1, on the reverse strand, counting down.
ACTATCAAGATGAGAACGACCTCAAAAGATCACTCAAAGGCACTTCTCGATAAACTAGGATTCCCATTCTCAAAATAAGCTATCTTTCTTCAGTTTCAACTACAATATAATTTCTCTCCTATGGCTCGAACAGCAATCGTACACAAGTGTCAGGAAGCTCAAAAAAAGGCGGAGCGTTCTCGATTACTCGGTAAGAAACCAGAATTCTCTACTCGACTCTATCACCGATGTTCTCATTGTGGTCGTGTTGGTTGATATATTGGGAGATTCAATCTCTGCCGTATCTGTATACGAGAAAAAGCAAATGCAGGTGAGCTCATGGGAGTTCGCAAATCAAGCTGGTAGTATAGCGAATTCGTTTCATAACTCATCATCGCCGTTCTCCTGAGAGATCGCAATGACAGAAACACTCACAATCTAAAATCTAATTCTCCAATTCTATGACTCACGATCCAATAGCAGATCTCCTCACTCGTATCCGAAACGGATATATGGCTCGTCTCCACGAGGTAGCTGTGCCTTGCTCGAATATGAAAGCTGAAATCCTCCGAATATTTAAAAAGAATGGATATATTCTAGACTTTGTAGTATCTGAAGATAAGCGTTCATTCATCGTAGAGCTCCAAGATGTTCGCAAATCAAAGTATATTCCTTCATTTCGAAGAATATCTACACCAGGTCAGCGTATTTATATCAAGTCAGGCGATATCCGTAAGTCTCGAAACGGAGTTGGTATTTTTATTCTCTCGACGCCAAAAGGGGTCATCACTGGATACGAGGCACACGCTCTCGGAGTCGGTGGAGAGCTCCTCTGTGAAATTTACTAGTTTCTTCCTGTCCTACCCAATCCAAAATCTAATTTCACTATATTATGTCACGAATCGGAAAACAGCCTATCACCATCCCAACAGGAGTCACTGTCGAGATCACTCCAGATTTCGTCACGACTCGAGGACCTAAGTGAACACTTAACTTCAACATACTCGAAGGAGTTGTCGTATCGCAAGATGCTGGTATATTAACTATTTCTATAACAGATATCGCAAACAAACAACAGAAAGCCTTCTGGGGTCTTACTCGTGCTATGATAGCGAATATGATCATCGGTGTATCTAGTGGATATACGAAGGCACTTGAGATAATCGGTGTTGGATACAAATTTGATATCAAGTCGCCTACCAAGATGGAGCTCGCAATTGGTTTTTCTCACAAGGTACTCGTCGATGCTCCAGCGGGAGTCACAATTACTGCTGATGCAACTGAGAAAAATCGTATCCATATTGCCTCTCATGACAAGCAACTCCTCGGATATTTCGCTGCATATATTCGATCACTCAAAAAACCAGAACCATATAAAGGAAAGGGAATCCGCTATGTTGGTGAGCATGTTCGTCGCAAGGCTGGTAAGACCGCTGGTAAATAATATCAAAAAATCATCTATTATACACTGTTAATTCTCTATTATGTTAAAAAAGATCCAAAATCGTCTCTCACGAGCTACTCGCGTACGAGCCCGTATGACTGGTACCGCTGATAAGCCTCGTCTCTCCGTAGTTCGTAGCAATCTCTATATTACTGCCCAGGTGATCGATGATGTCACATGAACAACTCTCTGTGCAGCGAATGATATCACTGTCAAGGCTGGTACCAAGACAGAACGAGCAACGACTGTTGGTGAAGCTATCGGTAAGGCGATGATCGCCAAGGGTATCAAGCTCTGTGTGTTCGATCGTGGAGGATCTCTCTATCATGGTCGTGTGAAGGCTCTTGCTGAGGCAGCCCGTGCTGCAGGAGTTCAATTTTAATATTTCTTTCTCATATTTTTCCCTATGTCAGATACTCAAGCTACTCCAGAAACAGAGGCAATCACTAAAACTATCGATACCGCCACAGTCGAGACTCCCGTAGATGCTATACCATCTGCTACTATCGATGCTCCGAGAGGAGATCGTGGAGCTCGCCCAGGTGATCGCAAGGGTGGACCACGCCGTGATAATGGTCGTGGTGGAATTCGTGAGGAGGCAAAAGAATTCAAAGAAGAGATGCTCGAGATCGCTCGTGTAACTCGTGTGACGGCTTGAGGCCGACAACTCAGATTCCGTGCATCGATCGTGATCGGTGATGGCAAGGGCCGTGTTGGTCTCGGTATCGGTAAGTCTGGAGAAGTCCAGGGTGCCATCGAGAAGGCAATCCGTGATGCGAAGAAAAATCTTGTCTCATTCAATATAGTCAATGGTACAATTGCTCATGATGTGTCTATCAATTTCAAATCAAGCTCACTATTTCTCCATCCTGCTCATCCAGGTACTGGTATCATCGCTGGTGGTGCCGTCCGCAAAATCTGTTCAGTCTCTGGACTCAAGGATGTCATCGCGAAACAACATGGATCATCAAATCCTATTACCAATGCTCGTGTTGCTATGAAGGCATTCTCTGCTCTCAAACCAGTATCTCAGATTCGCTCTTTTGCCAAGGCTCCAGCTACAACTACAGAGATTCCATCTACCCCAACAACGAAATCTCCAGTAGCTAAAAAAGAAAACGTTGCAATTCCAGTAGAGGAGGCAAAAAAGACCCTAGCTAAAACAGTAGTAAAAACGCCTGCTGCGAAGAAGGTAACAACTCCAAAAGCAGCTAAATAATCCAAAACCCCAAAAAAACTAAACTCTCAATATTATGTCAAATCTCACAACACTGAGTCCATCTCCAGGTTCTCAAACTCGCAAAACTCGCCTCGCACGAGGTCGAGGGAGCTGAGTAGGTGGTACATGTGGTCGCGGTATGAACGGACAGAATTCTCGTACGGGTACTGGTAAACGCTATCCTACATTCGAGGGAGGACAGACTCCACTATTTCGTCGTACTCCGAAGAAACGAGGATTCACGGCTTACAAGCCAGAGGAGTTCGTCATCGTCAATCTCGATCAGATCGAGGCTCTCGCACTCGACGGAGTCACGACTATAGATTACGCTGTGCTCTACGAACGTCGTATCATCCGAGAAAAGGGTAAGTTCCTCAAGGTACTCGGTCGTGGTGAGATCAAGTCAGCAATGACTATCACCGCCGACGCTGTATCTGTAGGTGCTCGTGCTGCTATCGAGAAGGCTGGTGGTACTGTTACTGTTGCTGAGGCTCCAGCTGCCGAGTAATCATATATCAAAAGAATATCTCCCACGCAAATGGGGGATTTTTTATATGTAATACAACAAAACCCCCAAAGATTCATCAAATAAAATATAGTAGAATATGTACTCCTACGAGATTTTTCCGAGCCTGTATCGAATTACTGATGTTCAGAGCTCATGCCAGCAACTGTCGTCGAAATCAAGTGGACAGATATTTTTTTGAGAATCCACTAAAACTGACATCCTTGATTAAATTCGAACAGGACCATATTATCTCATCTCCACTTGTCATTACCATTATACATGAGTAAGAATATATCAATGTATTGATATAGAATGTATCACTTCTGCATATTATCATATACTGTCAGTAAAAGAACGATTGAGCTCAAGGGAGATAGATAAATAATGCTTACAACAAATAATCCCTCTCGAGTTTTTGAGAGGGATTATATTTTAGAATATTTTGAAGTATGCTTTTGGGAATGAGAGCCTGTGTTCCACGAAGTTCTCCTTGAACTCAGTATATCCCCGCTGATCTGATGGCCCATGAGGATTGCGGAGCTGATCGAAGGTGATATATTTGATACCCTTCTCTGCACTCGATCGGAACCACTCATCGATAAGAGCTGTACCTCACTGGATTGGGTATGATGCTGTATCCGTAAACGCGACGAAGTGCACAGAATGATTGTTGATATAGTCGAGACAGGCAAGCCCTGCGACAGCTTCTCAGTCCTGATATACGAGCCATTGTCTCACCTTGTCAGGAGCAAATGCCCTGATCCGTTTATAGTTGCGGATGTAGTCATTTTTTATCAGCTTGTAGTTCCAGCTTTTCACATGGGATTTTTTGAATGCCTCGATAAATGTATCCGAATCGACATATTTCACTTCGGCTCCTGATCTTTCGTATTTTTTGAGAGCTCGTCGGGCTCTGTCATTCCACTTTGTTTTATAATCCTGAGTAAGCTCATTGACACTCGTCTCCTGGAAGTGATCTGTGAGCCAGAGACGCTTCCATCCTTCTGGGATGTCTTGTCTCGAATATGGGATCCAGGTCACCATTGCATGTTTGACTCAATCTTGTTTCAGTCTCTCGATATCTGGTTCTATGTCCGTTCGCTCGTATTTAACGACATGGACCCTATCCCCGAGGAGTCACTTTTTCCAGGCGTATTGCGGATAATTGCCGATATCGAATGTATGGATATTGCCACACGACTCGATATACGGACGGTAGATCTCAGCACTAGTACGATGGTAGTAAAAATCTCGAGGATATTCGAATGGAAGGAGTTGCTTCATAACTATTATTTGGATTGTTTTGATTGTATCTTGCAGCTTTCGAGATTCTTGAGGATATCCCAGAGGGCGTAGAGGAGTCCTACTGCACCGAGTACCTTCACCTCGAGACCATCATATGGGAGCAACGACATCAGAGGGAGAAGTCAAAATGAGGCAGCGAGCGTGAGTCCGCAGCATGAGCATCCTGAGAGGATAGTACCGATGATTCCACCGATGATTCATGTGCCCGTTTTTCAGCCTATATCTGCTCGTTTACCATATTTATAGCTCTTGTAGAATAGAGCAATGAGAAAGAGTGGGAAAGTGAGAATCATGACAACGGATAGTATTATATCAGTGTAGGTATGGAGATTGCCGTAGTTTCCGAACATGATACGTATATCCGTCGAGTACCACCAGAGAAGAGTAGCAAATATGACCAGAATGAGATAGGAAATTAGACGACGAGGTGACGATATGAGGGTTTTGAAGTTTGGGTACATGCTATATAGGATATGTATCAGGAGCATAGATGAGTATAGTATATTTCAGATTTTTATGCAAAGGGGTCTCCCTTTTTTTTCTCGCCAATTTCACGTAAACCACTCTAGCATATTGAGGATTATTCTATATTGTGCTCTACCCACTCCATGATTGGAGTTACAATCGGTGAGAGCCAGCCATAAGTATTGGCACTACAGCTTGCTGGATCAGACTTCTGATTGTATTCCATAGCGTCCCGGTCGACGAGGGTATCCCACTTGGCAAGTATCTCTTTAGATGTGCCCGTCCCATACCAGACAACGAGACGATCAGTACTCTCTACTGGTATATTTGCTGGATTGAGCACGATAGCTCCATTGATAATATAGTAGAGACTATGCATATTATCGGTAAGACGCATATTATTATATCCACTATTGACATAATCTGTCCCTATTCCCCAGCCAATATTGGCAAAGAGATCACCCCAAGTGCTCGCAGCCATGTGGACATGGATGAGTCATCACTTGCCATCATGGAGGTGGATACGATCTTGTGGAGTGACTCACTCAGTGACATTGCAACGAGACACTTCTTCCATATAAGTTGCAGGAGAAAAATCCCACTTTTCCCCATTGGTATACACCGCAAAATTCGCATGATGATGTGCAATGAATGGTCGTGGAGTGAATATATAAGTTGTTATAATACTCAGGATAATCAATAGGAGAACGAGAAAATATTTTCACATATGAGATAGGAGTTATGTTATTCTATTGCTTGTGCCATCACCTCGATACATCCTAGTGTCAGCCAGACAGTAACGATGAGTCGTGGCTCATAGATATGGAATGAGTAAAGTGCTATCATGAGTATTCCGCCTACAGAGAGGAGTATGGCTTGTCGTATACTCGCATGGATCGTCGTGAGATTGACGTCACCTCGATAGTAGATTTTTTTCACAAAAAATAAAATAAGTGAGAGTGCACTACTCGTAGCCAAGAATCCACCCATACTCATCAGGGAGAATCCCATCATCGGTGCAGTGGTCGGATCCATATAAAAATAGAGCATTGCCATCGAAGCACCACTGGCTGTAAATATGAGAAATAAGATGAAGAAATAAGCTCGAAGTGGCATGAATAGTTGACAAAAAAATGAAATCAGAGTAGACTGATCTTCAAGATATTCATTTTCACTCTATTATCAAGTTTCCTATGAAAAAAACTCACCTAAAAACTACGGATTTTTTCTCTATGTATCGTTCATCTCAATTCCGAAAATATGCGTTCTCAGGAGGTATCGCTATATTCGTAGCATTTTCATTTATTTCACTCATCAACTCGGATATCGATACAAGATGACTGATGGCGAGCGTCTCTAATATTTCAGAAACACCCCATTATGATGCTGATCTCATCATGACTCGAGAGGATAGTAGACTCGACTTCATGATTGGTTCTCGAGCAAATTCTGTCGAGACTATAGATCTCACACTTCTCTGAGATCCTGCGAGATTGCACTCACTCACTGCCATGAGTCCCGATATCCGAGTCATTAGTCAGACAGAGATGGGAGTCTATCATATCTCAATCGATATGCATGGTCGAGATATAGTAGCTGGTACTCAGGTTGCGAGCCTCATAGCTCACATGGATACTGGTGCAGTTCTAGTTATTGCGGATACACAGTTCGTGAGTGGTGGACAGAGGTATAGTATGAGTAATAAGTGAGAATAGTAATATGCAAATTAGCTGAACACTGCGAATATCTGAAACAGGGGAAAGCTATACGTTTAGTGTGAAAGCATTTAAAAAGTGGAAAAAAGTATTTCAGGAAGCTTATTTACAGTATAATGGTGTATCAATAAAAATTGATATTCCAAGTTCACAATGAAGAGAATCAATATATAAATTAGCACTTCATATGAATACAATTGATATTTTTCAGACTTGACGTACTTCCCATCAGATACCAGAAGATATATATCAAAGAGTTATATCAGTTGCTGATATTTTGAATTGAAAGTAGATTTCCTTTTTTCGGATTTTTTCCTATAATCCCCAAGCAATTGGGGATTATATTTTTCTGAAATTATAGTGGATTATGAGGCTAGGCCTCTTAGTTCTACATTCCACTCGAAAGCTCGAGCGAGCTTTCTTAACTTCACTCCATTTGAATTATGAAAAAACATGATATCATCACTAATATTAAGATCGAGAAGCTCATATTCGGAGGATCAGGACTCGCAATAGCATCAGATGGTCGCAAGATCATCATCTCAGGTGGAGCCATCCCAGATGCGATCGTCGATCTGAGAATCACCAAGTCCAAAAAAAATCATCTTGAGGCTCAAATATATCGAACCGTGAAAAAATCTCCACTCGAAAAAGCTATCCCAGCGGAGTGGCAGCTCTATGGTGGGTGCAAGTGGCTCCCGATACCATATGACAAACAATTGGGTATCAAGCAACAACAGATCATAGAGGCGTTCCACTCACTCAAAACTGAAACTGCTGAGACGAATTGGCATTCGATCATCAGGTCTCCTGACTCAGAGAACTATCGAAACAAGGTGGAGTTCTCATGGGGCAAGTATATCTCAGAACGAGAGGGGATGCATGATAACTACCGTTTTGGATTCCATGTACAGGGGCAATTCGATCGGATCGAGGATTGTTGGTATTGTGTGCTCGCAGATGAGTTGACTAATCAGATATTTCGAGATATTGATATATTTGCTCGTGGATCAGATCTTCCCACTTATGATCCCAAGACAGGGATCGGGTTCTGGCGACATCTTGTGGTTCGCAGGGCCAAGAAGACTGGAGAGACGATGCTCATCTTCTCAGTAAATGGAAACTGGGAATCAGAGAAAGTGGGAATAATTGGAACAAAAGAACAATTTTTCACAGAAATGGTACAACAACTGTCCGAAAAATATGAGAGCATATCGAGTGTCTACTTCCTCGAGAACACGAGTCGAGCCGATGTGGTACAAGGGAATCAGGTCCTCCTCTACGGATCGCCGACGATCACAGACGAACTCTTGGGTCTCACATTCGAGATACAGCCGAAGTCGTTTTTTCAGGTCAATACGCTCGGAGCGGAGAAACTCTATCAGAGAGTGATCGACTCCATCCAGTATAAGGGTGGAGTACTTCTCGATCTCTATGCAGGGACAGGTACGATCGGGATACTACTCGCTCATCAATTTTCCAAAGTGTATTCTGTAGAGCTGGTGGCATCTTCGAGTGAAGATGGGCATAAAAATTCGGACAGAAATAGTATTACAAATGTTGAATTCGTGAATGCAAAAGTCGAAGACTTTGCCAAAGCATTCGCATCTGAGCATGGAAAAGCTGATATAATCGTCCTTGATCCTCCACGAGACTGACTCCATGCGAATGCGATCCCACATATTCTCGCATTTGGCGCTCGTGAGATCATCTATGTCTCCTGCAATCCAGCGACTCTCGTACGAGATATCTCGATCATGTTGGGCCGAGATATGAGTCATCAGACAATAGATATAGATGCTACTGAGATGACAGGGGGTGAGACTCCTCCTCAGGACAAAAAAGAAACCAAAATCCTCCCGCTCTATCGCATCTCTGATATCACCCCGATGGATATGTTCCCACATACGCATCATATCGAGACAGTCGTGAGACTCGAGCGATTATAAAAGTTAATGGATATATATAGTTAATATCTCTTTGATTGTATTGATAGAACCAGTTCGTTTATTTTCAGTATACTTAGTGTAGAGAAATAATTCATTTTTTTTAGCCTCAATAATACTATGTCATATTTGCGATGCTCCACCTCCAGTATTGATATCTTGCACAAATGGGACAATGCCATTCCATGCAAAAAACTGACCAATAGGTATGAATTCTCGTGAACCAATTGGGTGGGAAAATATAGTATACGAAAAATCCCCACTTCCTCCTCCATCTGCATCTTTGACCCAAAAAAATTGTAGCGTATCAGTACGCCAAGTATAGAAAATATTACCAGTATCTGGACCAAATGTAGCACCAATACAAGGATTCTCATGTCATCGGAATTCCTCTGTTCAGCCATTATTTTTGAGGAGATCTCCCTGAGGCAGATATACAATTTCAGGTTCCTTCAATGGTATAATAATTGATGAATATGCATCCAAATACGATAAAATTATCCATTCTCCATATTCGGATTATGGTTTTCTTATATCTCTTGACGCAATAATATTGCATGCATTCGACTCACCAGTTTATTACATAGGGAGATATGGAGCACTATCTACAATACTATAGATATCTCTTAGTTCTATTTCTTATTTGAGTGATTGTATTAATCTAAGAACTAGATCATCCGTTTTAGATGTATATATTTTTTGAGTTCGCCAGGTTTCCAGTTTTCATATCAGACAGCTGCGATATTCGCTATATTCTTTTCATTCACAAGACATAATACTGGACGAAAGGAAATCATAAATACCCTGTGACTCTGTATTCGGTGTATAATCTTCAATTCAGAAGTTACCCAGAATATTGCGTATTTACCACTCTCGCCTTTCATTTTTAGGAATTTCTTTCATTGAAGTATTTGTTATATTAGTATCCACGTGTTGAAATGGATTACAAGAAGTCAAAAACAGGCAGAGTATAAAAAATAGAGTCTGACGCATACCGCTGAGTCTATTTTTTTGATACTTAAAAGCAATATATATTTTTTGCTTTGCAAAAAATTTGCAAAAATCCTATGATCCATATCATAACTCTTATGAACCCTCACCTCACGACCCTCATTTCTCATCTCCCAGCAGATCAGCTCACTACGATCACTGGAGCCACGGCACAACTCCGCAATGGAGATGTTCACTATCCGTTTCGACAAGATTCCGATTTTCTCTACCTGACAGGACTCTCAGTTCCTGGTTTGGTTTTGACTATATTCTCAGATGCTGTCATCCTCTGGCGAGAGCCTATAACTGATATAGATATTATTTGGGGATCAGATAAGCTCTCAGATACAGAGCTCAGAGATATATCAGGTGTAGAGTATATTCGAGATATTAGTGAAGTAGAGCAATATCAATCAGGCAAAAAAGAGATAGGATACCAAACTTGGAAATCCTTCATCCACTCACTTCGTCTTATCAAAACCCCCTATGAAATAGATAAAATCCGAAAAGGTATCAGTGTTTCTCAAGAGGCGTTTACCTCTATCCACTCGATGATGCGACCATGAATATACGAATATGAGATTGAGGCGGAGATCGCTCGGGTTTTTCGCTCTCATCATCTGACTGAGGCATACCCGAGTATCGTGGCGTCAGGACCCAATGCTTGTATTCTCCATTATACGGCTCATACAAGACAACTCCAGTTGGGTGATCTCATCCTCATTGATGCAGGAGCTGAGTATATGGGATATGCGAGTGACATGACTCGGACATTTGCTGTCTCGGGTTTTTCTCCTCGACAGCTCGCTGTCTATGATGCTGTAGAGCGTGTCAAAAAAATTGCTGAAAACACTCTCAAGCCAGGAATATCTCTCACAGAATATGAGGCTATCATGAGAATAGCGATGAATAGAGAACTCTATGAGCTCTGACTCATCCCTCAGCACGCAAATAAAGATGAAGTCATACTCCTCTCGAAAAAATACTATCCACATCGTACCTCCCACTTTCTCGGACTCGATGTCCATGATGTTGGTTCTCGTGATCTTATCCTCAGCCCCGGTATGGTGGTCACGATCGAACCTGGGATATATGTAACTGATGAACAAATAGGAGTCCGTATAGAGGATGATTATCTGATCACGAAGAGTGGTTGCGAGCGACTTTCATAGAAAAAATATTGAAAAAAACACGTATATCAATATAATCACTATCTTATTCTCTAATATATCAAATTATGAAACTGTTCACACTTGTCGCTGGGTATATTGCTGGTCTGGCAATAGCAATGAAATATCGCAAAGATAATGGAACATCAAAACTCGACTCACTCAACCCATTGAAGTCAAAACTTGATACTTTTATTGATGAAGTAGTCGATATCCATCGGACAGTATTATCAGATGTAAAAGAATTCACGAAAGATAACTTCGACGATGTCGACAACTTCGACGATCTCCAGAAAAGAGTCTCGAATATAGTCGGAGAATTCTCAAGCACTCTCGAATGACATATCGAAAATGCAAAAAAAGCTGGAATCACCAAAAAAAATGAACTCATGAAGGTGGCAAAAGCATTCTACAGCAAAAATGAATCGACTCTTGAATCAGCGAAGTCTCGAGCTGCCCTGTTCACAGGTATATCAGAATCCACGATAGACTCTTGGATTGCAACCGTACATACAGAACTATCGAATGCATACGATCGAGTACAGTCTACATTCTTAGACAGTACTACACCAACGAAATGACTAGTCAAAAAATCAACTAAGGAAACAAAGACAATGCACGCTAAAAATACAAAGAGCTAATAAATTCTATCATTCATCCAACTGAGAAAAATACCGAAATCGGTATTTTTTCTCTCATAATCCTAATACATATATCCCATGACAACACACGATCCCAAGGACCAAGATGCATCCATCATAGATGAACTCGATATTATAGATATCACAGCAGAGGATGATACTACTAATATTGGCAAAGATACTCCAGTAGATATAGTTGAGCAAATATCTCAAATCCAGTCATCACTCGCTAGGTCTCAGGCTGACTATGCGAATCTGTTGATGCGAGTTGAACGTGATAAGGCTGATATGGCATTTTTCCTTTCGGCCAAACTCCTCATGCCACTCCTCACTCAGATTGATAATCTAGAACGAGCTGTCGTACTCAAGACAGGAGTCGAATGAGATACATTCGTCGATGGGATTCGATCTGTCTTATCGGGATTACAAAAGTTCCTCGAATCACAATGAGTTATGGTATTCGCCTCGATTGGACAAGAGGTAGATCCAGATCGTCATGATGTGATGACGGAGATGCCAGGTGAGAGCGGGAAGATCATCCAAGAATTCGAACGAGGATATATGCTCCGAGATCGTGTACTCCGACATGCAAAGGTGATCGTTGGCTCCGGTAATCAGTAGCAACTCCTAAATCCAAATATCCCCATGCAACCAAAGATCCGAGAAATTCTCCTCACAATCGAATCCCTCAACAATGACCTCAAATGAGAATATGATCGACTCTCGGAGAAATATGGATTCATCCTGCAACAAAAAAAAATCATATTCCTCAAAATGTTTGCGAGTAAAAATAAGGCCAAGAGAACTCCCCTCTACAAGTATCTTGTCCCTACCAAGTGGATTCATGTTCGCTATATTCTCTCGATACCGTTTATTTATGCGATTGTCATCCCGACGCTCCTTCTCGATATTTGCCTCAGTATCTATCAGCTCGTTGCTTTTTCCCTCTATCGGATTCCTCATGTTCGGCGATCAGAATATATTACCTATGATCGCAGATTCCTTGACTATCTGAATCTCCTCGAAAAAATCAATTGTCTCTATTGTAGCTATGTCAATGGAGTATTTGCCTATGCGGTCGAGATAGGTGCTCGTACTGAGAGGTATTGGTGTCCACTCAAATCAGCTCATAAGCCTCGATTTGCTCATGGGTGGTATCGTGATTTCGCTGACTATGGTGATCCTGATGAGTGGCATGAGAAGATGATACATGATGATACGATGTTCATTGATTCTTTTGGTGATCAGGTATCGAGTAAATAGATTTACGTATCAAAATACTATAACTCTATAAAAAAATTTATTTTTTCAATTTTCTTATTTCTCTCGATTTTTCCTCATATTTTTGCCGGTGCCGATACGGATGCGATATATGCAGATCCTAGCTAAGTTGACCAACCAATAAGTATATAACTGTTGTATATCCAACAAACGAGGTGTCAGTACAAGATTTTCGCAAAGAACATACAGCCAAATGATATCCTATTCTATACTATGTGATGAATGTATTATCAAATACAAAAAAAGATACTTTTATGTGAAAGTATACAGAGAGTAGAGTTGTATTCTTATAATTATAAAACAAAGCAACCAAAACTCTTAGCATCCTATGCAATAGATTCACCATGAGAATGTCATTGTATTGATCAAGTAATTCAGGATTATAATATTGAGACGATTCGAGTCTGCTGCAAATGAGTGAGGCGCAAGTGATGTTTCCGTATTTTCGACCAAAGTAAACAGAGTACTGTTTACTATGAAAATACTGTTAATAAATTTTATCATACAACTGTTACAGGATTTTCGGATTGAAAATGAGCATGGTATCTGTATTTTGCTCAACCTTGATATTTTACTGATTATAGCGAACGCAATATCAGAGGCTCAGCAATATTGCGTATAGACAAGAAAACAAAAAAAGTGACAAAACTCTAGTTGCTTTTCTGAGACTTTTTCTCATAATACGATATATGAGAACCCACCAATATCGTGATATCATCTCTACCACCTGCACTTGTCGACATCTCTCGGCGGATGATATTTTCGACGAGGTGCGACAAAAAGAACCAAAAATTGGACGAGCTACCGTATATCGCAATATCGAAGCAATGGCTGAAGAGTGAGTACTTCGTCGGTTTCCAGGGATCAATGGTAAAACATACTATGAGTGCAATGATGCGACGCATGCTCATCTCGTGGACGATACTACTGGAATCTTCTGTGATTTTCCTATGACGAATATATCAGTTTCAGGTATTCCAGCTGGCTATGAGGTAGCCGAGATCCGTATTCAAATCCGCAAACAATAGTATGCAATCCGTCATTTCCCTCCAACATCTTTCGAAAAAAATCGGGAAATCTGATATCCTAAAGGATATTTCCTTAGCTCTCCATTCTGGAGAGGTGTTCGGTTTTCTCGGTCCCAATGGTGCCGGTAAAACTACGACGATGAAAGCGATCCTAGGTATCATAGAACCAACGAGTGGAGTGGTAGAGATCCTCGGCAAGTCACCACGAGATACGAGAGTACAGCAAAAGATCGGATTCATGCCAGAAAATACCTATCTCTACAAGTATCTCACGGGGGATGAGTTTCTTGATTTCAATGGGAATTTTTATGGACTCTTGAGTGAAAAACTCGAAGAGAAGAAAATCTGGGCACTCGAAAAAGTAGGACTCACAGAGGCTCGATGAAAACGTCTCAATACCTACTCAAAATGAATGCTCCAGCGTATCGGACTCGCTCAGGCGATTCTCCATGATCCAGATATTATTTTTCTCGATGAGCCAATGAGTGGACTTGATCCGATCGGTCGCAAACTCGTGAAGGATCTCATGCTCGAGCTTAAGGCAGCTCGAAAAACCATATTTTTCAATACACATATTCTCTCCGATGTTGAGACAATTTGTGATAGTTTTGGTATTATTTGTGAGGGGCGACTCGTCGCCAATATGAAGATAGGAGATCTCGATATACCCCTGGAGGATTTTTTTATGCAAAAAATAGCCGAAAATAGTACTCGTAACCACCTCGGATAATGCTCCCAAAGGATATATTCACCCAACATAATAGTATCGGACTCGATCTCGATGAGACACTCGCACAGAGTGTGATGGATGGACTCACAAAACTCCACGCCACACAGCACATGAGATGTATAAAAGATTTTGAACATATTACTTCGTTTGATTGGACAGAGTTCCCTGAGTGTGATATGACTAGAGAGGAACTCATAGAATTCTGGAAAACTCATAATCTGGAGGATAGTATTCCAATTCAGGACTCGATAATTGGTGTTGCTGGGCTTTTCCAGAAAAATAAACTGCTCCATATCGTCACAGCTCGAAATGAACATGATCATCGTAGTGATAGTGAAAGGTGGCTCAATATATATTTCCCTGAAATACATCCGAGCAATATCCACTTTGCCAATCATCTCTCAAAGTATAATCATGCGAAATCTACCATCTGCAAGTCACTCGGGATCACCCTCATGATCGATGATGGACTCCACAATGCTCTCGATCTCGTAAAACATGGTATCGAATGCATCCTCCTCGATAAGCCATGGAATCGCAAGGATGAAGCCAATCATCCACTGATCCATCGTGTCCGAGACTGGCAAGAAATAATCGATAATCTCTCATCTACATAATGTCTAAAATCCTTGTATGACTATCGTGAGGTGTTGACTCTGCGGTCTCTGCATATCTTCTGAGAGAGCTGGGGCATGAGATATCGTGTGGATATATGATCAACTATCTCGATGAGGAGAATCCAACCTGTCCCACTCGAATCGATCTCGAAGAGGCTCGGCGAGTAGCTGATTTCCTTGGACTCCCATTTTACACATTCGACTACCAAGAGGAGTATGAGAGAAGGATTGTCGACTATATCTATCGAGAATACGCGATCTGACATACCCCCAATCCTGATGTATTTTGTAACAATCTTGTGAAGTTTGATCTCTTTCTCGAAGAAGCACTCTCACTCGGATTTGACCAGATTGCAATGGGGCATTATGCACGAGTTCAGGGTGGACAGCTCCTCAAGTGAGTCGATCCACTCAAAGATCAATCATACTTCCTTTCACGGCTATCCACGTTCCAATTATCAAAGGCAATATTCCCGATCGGAGATCTCCAGAAATCTGAGGTCAGAGAAATAGCTAGAAATGCTGGACTACCAAATGCAGATCGAAAAGACTCTCAAGGACTCTGCTTTATCGGAAAAGTCTCGATGAAAGAATTCCTCGAAAAACGATTCCCAAAAAAACCAGGGAATATTATCGATCAAATGGGAAAAGTCATAGGGACACACGAGTGAGCCTATAGTTATACAATCGGTCAACGTAAATGAATCGAGATCGGAGGTGGTCCAGCCTTCTTCGTCGTCGCCAAGGATACTATCATGAATACGATCACAGTCGGGGAAGAGACAGACCCCTTTCTTTTCACAACTTCGTGTACACTCACTGATTGGGTTGGATCTGATATAGAATATGGAAAAAAATATAATGCAAAAATCCGTTACAGACAAGAAGATCAGGAGTGTGAAATTATAGTTGATAAAAATATATTAAAAGTAATATTCAATTCTCCGCAACGAGCAGTAGCTATATGACAAATATGCGTGATATATATGTATGACGTTGTTATAGGAAGTTGAATAATCCAATAAAATAATCAAAACAGTACCTATACTAATATGATAAACAGATAAATCTAATACCTCAAATAGTTGGATCTTATAGAAAAGCTTGAGTATTTTAATTTGTATCTGATGATCCATCATATATTTTTGATGCTACATTTCATAAATCAGTGATTACTAATATGGAGGAAGATAGCCCATAGATTCTTGTATGCATCGTATAGATCAATATATTTTTCAATCGGGAACATCGATATTTCATTAGTTTCTAACCATCTCTTTCTCACCTAGTACCGTTGCCTGAGTTTGGAACCATGCGTCATAGAGGGCGAGCCAGCGAGCAGGGATCTCACGGAGATATGCGTAAAATCCATATTCGAGAGATACATTGGCGGCTCCATATCCGATCGCATCAATATCATTGGCTTTCGCTAAGTAGAGAGCCCGTTCTATATGGAACGGCTGAGATATAATCGTGAATCCTCCTGTGAGAGAGAAGACCTTGCTCGCTCTCACGACCGAGTCGAGTGTACGGAATCCTGCATAGTCCATCGTGATTATACTCTCAGGGATTCCTGACTTCATGAGGGCTCGTTTCATATATTCGGGCTCATTGTAGCTTGTGTCACTGTTGTCTCCTGAAACGATGATTTTTCTGATTTTCCCTCGTTCGTAGAGCTCCTTCGCTGCTTCAATACGAGTCGTGAAAAACAGATTCGATCATCAGACTCCAGGCGTCGTCCCGAGTACGACTCCGACCTCGCGAGTGGGGATCGTATCAATATTTCGATAGACTCTATCTCATACAGATACAGAGACAATCGTCCATGGAGTCATGAGAATTATGCCTGAAACGAGTATGAAGAGGAGGAGTTTACGCATAGTATTTTTTGGTCACCTTGAATATTGGAGTTTTGTTTCTGTCATTTTTCATTCCTATATATGCAGGAATCTATATTACAGAATCCATTTCCCCTAAAAGATATCAGAGAAGGCAATTATATTGCAATAATTATACCCTCACTTTCTGTTCTCTTTTTGAGTTCATATCCTCACTTCTCGATCGTTTTATCTGATAGGATGATACGATTCGGAATACCGAATAGGTCTGCATCTCCGGCTTTTTGCCCGAATCCAGTTTTGCGATCATCGATGAGTGCGGCATGCCCTGAAGATTCGAGCAATTTTGCTATACTTTTTGCCTGATCGAGGTGATCTCCGATAACGATGATGATATGACTGGCTGGTGATACCTCGATTGGCCAGACGAGTCCTTTGTCATCTGCGAATTTCTCAGCGATAAGTCCCATCAGCCGAGAGATCCCGATACCATAACAACCCATGACAATATTTTTGGATTGACCATCAGCGTCCTGATACTTTAGCCCGAATACATCAGAAAATCGAGATCCGAGTTTGAATATATTAGCTGACTCAGATACAATCCGACGATCACATATCGTATGTGCACACTCAACACAAACGAAACTATTCTCATCGATGATCTCTTTGTTATGAGCCTGACCACATGATTCGCAGACAAATATCTCATCTTCTCCGATCGCTATCTCTGTCTGGAACTCGTATGAATATTTCGAGAAGTCGCCACCACTCGCGAATGTATAATGGGTAGAGTCTGCGAGTCCGAGTCTTTCAAAAACTCGATCGTAGGCTGCATGTACGACTTCAAAATAAGTATCGAGTTCCTCTTGTGTACGGTGGAATGAGTACATATCCTTCATGAGGAATTCACGACCTCGCATGAGTCATGATTTAGCTCTTTTTTCATTGCGGAATTTGGTCTGGATCTGGTACATAGAGCAGTTCTCGAGATCCTTGTATGATTGTATGAACTCCCCCATAAGTGGTGTGACGACTTCCTCGTGAGTCGGGTTCAGAGCATATTCTTTTCACTCGGCACCTGGTAGCTTGAAGAGGATATCCACCGAGTTCCAGCGATCCGTCTTTTCCCAGTTTTCTTTTGCACCCAGGGCAGTGAGCAATACCTCTGAAGATCCGATCGCATTCATCTCTTCTCGTACGATTTGCTCAATATTACGAAGTGTACGGAGTCCGAGAGTAGTATAGTTATAGGCTCCAGCGAGTGTCATACGTATATATCCTGCTTGCAGCAGGAGTCCAGTACCACGATTATCTGATCCTGATGGGATGGATTTCTGCGTTTTGAATGGGAGAGTAGAGAGGAGAATCATATGATGTATGAGTTAATAAGATAAGTATAGGAGAAATTTATTTTTCACCAAGAAAAAATGTTCGAGAAAATGCCTGAGTCAGATGTCCACCTTGTTTCGTTTTTCATAACACCTTCCATAGTCTTTTCCTCGTTCCTATCTCTGTATATGAAACAATATTACCTCGTATAGATATGAGGAGTTCGATCTGACGTTTTGTAAGATGAGACATACAAGGAATCATACCATTACTGATACAAATATCCTCATAGAGTTCGATATCCCTTGCTTCTAGATGTTTGATATTATATTGAGACATAACTAATAATTCAAAAAATAAAAAAATTCCCCCCTAGCATATGACTCTCTAGAGGGGGATATTTCATTTTGGCTATGACAAATTACCTACCGGAGAGTTGATAAGAGTACGGGGAGCAGGTATGCCAAAAATCTGATATTCATATGATGATAGTATAGATAGGTGAGGATTTGTCAAAACTATTTCCGCTTGCGGAGACTCGAATACCACAACTTTTCTTTCTCTGACCAGTTTGCAAATGGATGGAGAGTGAATGAGTTATTTGTGATCCGTTTTTCCTTGGTACTCTCTTGTCCGATCCAGTCTGGGAGCTCGAATTTTTCATTCTCATTCTCGAGTTCGATATCCGCGAGGACGATACCACTATTAGTACCTTCGTATTCATCGAGTTCCCACTTTTTCCCATCAGTATGGATATATTCGTATCTCGTCTTGATGACTTCGCCATGCCCGATCATGATAAAATGGGCTACCCTATATGGTACCGCCCACTCGTATTCATCACGGATATTGGGTCCGTCTTTTTTTGAGTTTTTATTCACCTTGAATGTGAATGCGGCACTCCGTTCACCTGTCTGCATATCCTCGATGAGTCGGACTCGGAGCTTGTTTCCTTCACCACGATGGATGGTCGACTGGATATAGTGTTTTCGAGGGAGATTTGCTTTCATTGTTGCCCATTCTGGATGCTCGGTGTCGATGATGTATTGTCGTTCTATTTCTTTGGCCATATGCTCGGTATTAGGATATAAGCAGTGTAGCAGATATGGACAAAAAGAGCAAGGAAATAGAAGATTTCTCCAAAATAGATTTGACATTGGAGGGGGGTAGTTTCATATACTGAACACGATTTCGAAATCAATATCTTTACCCCACTCTTCGTATTTATACGATGGAGTATTTCAGATATAATCTATACTAATATCTACCGTCATTGCTAACTCTAGGAAACAAACAATGCAACTCACACAAAAACATATCATCGCTATCTCGGCAGTAGCAGTACTTGCTATTTTCGTGTACTTAGCAGTACAGAACAATACACCATCCCAATCAGATACAGGAGTGGAAACTGATACAGTCAAGCGACTCAAAACAGTCTCAAAATTAAATACTGGATTGAGAATGTCACCTTTTGGCAGTGGGAAACCACTCACAGAAGCAGATAAACCTCTACAGAAACTTGAATTCAAGAAAGCAAACCTAGAATAAAAAGCAAGAACGGTAGGAGGTATCTCAGGTGCCACTCAAATGATTTCAAAGTATTTCCTCCCATGGAGCAATACTGCAAGCACTCTGACATCTCTGTCACTCAAGAACTACCATGTGATCACGGCTCCATGAGCTGAAACATACCAATATACATAATCGCCAATACCTCTCTCGTGCAATGCGAGAGATGAGAACTCTTTAGTTCTCCAAACCCTTCTAATCCGCCAATTGGCGGGTTTCTTTTTATTCACAGATTTACGTTCAAAAATAAACTTGCTTATTTTTATTTTTTGGTATAATTCACGCGAATTCGGGCCAGTTCTGGCTCATTTTTCTATTTTTTCTCTCTCTTTTCCCCAATGAAATATATCAATGTAGCGATCATCGCCCATGTCGACCACGGTAAAACAACTCTCGTCGATGCCCTCCTCAAACAGACAAATACATTCCGTGAGAACGAGGTTGTCGGAACTACCATCATGGATTCCAATGATCAAGAGAAGGAGCGAGGAATCACGATCTATGCCAAAAATACTGCTGTCCAATATGGTGACTACAAGATCAATATTGTAGATACTCCAGGACATGCGGACTTCGGTTCTGAGGTCGAGCGAGTGCTCCGTATGGTTGACTCAGTATGTCTCGTAGTTGATGCGTACGAGGGTCCTATGCCACAGACGAAGTTCGTTCTCAAAAAGGCACTCGAACTCGGTCTCAAGCCAATAATCGTCATCAATAAGATCGACAAGCCTACGGCTCAGCCAGAGGTAGTGGTAGATATGCTCTTTGACCTTTTTGTGCAACTCGGTGCCACAGATGAGCAACTCGATATCACGGATGGTCGTATTGTCTACGCGATTGCTCGTGACGGTATCGCCAAGCGTCATATGTCTGATACTGCAACTGATATTTCCGCCCTCTTCGATACGATTATTGAGCAGGTTGCAGTAGCTCCAAACGACGTCACCAAGCCGCTCAAGATGCAGATCGCCAATCTTGCATATGACAACTATGTCGGACGTATGGGTATCGGTCGTGT
>JACMPX010000021.1 GCA_014377245.1 Candidatus Altimarinota bacterium | reverse complement strand
GGAATAGCGAACCATTCTCAGTAAAAGAAGAAAAGAGAAAATGGAAATCCGAACTCGCAACAAAACTCACTGAAGCAGGAAATCTCGTATATACGCCCAATTTTCCGAATCCTATCAATGCAAGCTATAATGATTGGAAAATATTTTTCGAGGCTTGGATAGAATGTATTGAGATCAAGTGAGAACTCACTCTCATTGGACATTCACTCGGTGGCAATTTTCTCCTGAAGTATTTCTCTGAAAACTCTAATTTTTCTCATAGTATAAAAAATATCCATCTCGTCGCTGCTTGTATCTCTGCGTGAGATTTCACAACACCTGAGAACTATGATACACTCCGATCCCTAGGGAGCAAAGTACACATCTGGAACGCAGAGGATGATACCGTAGTTCCATTTG
The DNA here is from genome assembly GCA_014377245.1 of Candidatus Altimarinota bacterium. Classification (GTDB taxonomy): domain Bacteria; phylum Patescibacteriota; class Gracilibacteria; order BD1-5; family UBA2023; genus JABFSX01. The sequence goes on along the minus strand of JACMPX010000021.1, from coordinate 6,939 downwards.
TAACAGCAAAACAATTGCAAAAAGAACTCCCAGAAGCACAGACACATTTTTTCGGATCTGAAAAATGATATGGACACTTTTCTCCTCTAGCTGTATTTCCCGAATTCGAAGATGTCATCTTGCAAAAATAATCCCGAATATTCGGGATTATTTTGGATCTAGACATATACTTCTTGATGCTGTTGTCCCCACCAGTCAGCGAGTTCTATGATCTTCTGAGAGAGCTCATGTCCGAGTGGTGAGAGCGAATATCGAGAGTCAGGAGTATTTTTCAGGAGTATTCATCCTGAGACAAGCTCCGAGAGTCGATCGGTGAGTATTTTCGTATTGGGTTCTCAGGTATCTCGGCGAATATCCGTGAAGGTAGTAGCCCCATGATCCACTGCTTGAAGTATGAAGAGTACCCACTTCTTCCCAAGGAGAGCATAGAGTCACTGAGCATGTGGACAACGACATTGAGGAGATCGGACCATAGTATTTTATTAATATATAAACAATATAATCAATTTATTTTTTAAAGCAAAATATTTGCTTTTTATGTTTTTATGGATAATATCAATTAACTTTATTTAATACACTACATTATATGTCTTTCCTCTCTAATCTCTCATGGCGGTACGCGACCAAAAATTTCGACACGACTCGCAAAGTATCAGATACCGATCTTGAACAAATACTCGAGGCAATTCGTATGACTCCGACTTCTTTTGGCCTACAACCATACCACTTCTATGTAGTATCAAATACTGATATACTAGCTCGTATCGGAGTTGCAGCCTACAATCAACCACAACTCACAACAGCCTCTCATGTGATAGTGTTTGTTGCTCGTACAGACTTCGATAATAACAATGAAGAATACTTCAATCTCATGAGTGGAGGCAATGCAGAGGTGAGAGCTCATATGAAATGATTTGAAGATATGGTCACTGGCTTCGGTCAGTCAAAGAATGCAGATGAATATCTCACTTGGGCATCCAAACAAGCCTATATTGCTCATGGATTTGGTCTGGCCGCTTGTGCCGAGCTCCAGATAGACTCCTGTGGTATGGAGGGATTTGATCCAGTTGCCATAGCTGAGATTCTCAGTCTTCCAAATAGTCAAAAAGCTCTCGTACTGCTCCCGATCGGATATAGATCTGAGTGAGAGGCACCTCGTGGAGCAAAAGTCAGATTCTCCAAAGATGATCTCTTCACAGTAATAAAGTAATCGTATACATTAGTCCTGAGGCTACTTCATCCTATATAATAAAACGAGATTAACTCTCGTTTTATTTTTTTGACAAAAAATATTTTATACTATAATTCACTGTAGAAATTCTTTATTTCTGTTTTAATTTTTATTATTGTACGTATGGCTAGCATCAAGGAAACGGCTCAGAAAATCGGACAAGAAGCCGAAAAAGCACGCAATACAAAGTCTACTCGTATCTGGGTACTTATCTTCGTTGGTGCTATATTATTTGTTCTCTGGTGGATGGGTAAGATCAAAACTACATTTGCGGTCGGTATCGGTATCGTCCTCCTGGCGGCAATCGGTATACAGATGATAGACTATGATCTCGATCTCGGATCTCTCTGGGCTGGCAAGAGTATCACAGAGTCTCGCGTACAACAGACCAAGGATGGAGTCAAGCTCATGGGTTCATGTGTCAAGGCTCAAGGTACTACGAAGGACGATCTCAACTGTTCAAACTTCCAGACGCAAGAAGCGGCTCAGGCAAAATATGATATGTGTGCTACACAGATTGCATCATACAATAGCGGACTCGACGCTGCTAAGGTGAAGTCACTCGATATCTACGGTCTCGATGGGAATAAGAACGGCATAGTATGTGAGGCACTCCCTCGACTCAAGCCAGCTAACTAATGAAATATAATGAAATCAAAAAATCCCTCCAGTTTGGAGGGACTTTTTGATATTATGATTATCTCATACCATAGGTGAACCTGTCACCATTCTTGGTCGTTATGATAAGTTGCATGGTAGAACCAGTAGAGCCAGCCATGAGTCGGAGTGCGATGAGACTATATGTAGCATTATTGAGTTGGAATGCGTTCTCTAGAGTCATCGGCTGTCCCTCACAATACATCATAGTACTCGTCATCATGGGTGCCATGATAGTATTACCAGAGAGAGAATATGAGCCAGACATATTATTACAGAACTTGGCAGATACACGATCTCGCTCGAATACGAGTGTATGATTCGAATTTGTTATACTCATATCATTGAACTGACTCAGTGTCCATGTACCGAGAAGTGGATTCTCTATTGGGAGTATGGATGATGGTCTTGAGAGCATCTTGATGAATGAGTATGTGATAGCAAGTCCATCAGCAGATGGATCTATCAGACGAGTTTCGAGTACAAGAATACGATCGGTGGATCCAGAGATATGAGTATATCATGAAATCCCTCCATATATAGGATTCCATGGCAGATTCCATCCTGCGAACCTCGCCTGCAGACACTGTGTCAGATTCATACCAAATACACAAGATGTCATTATGGGTGATATATTCATCGGTCGCACTCGTGACTCGGACGGTCGGAGACATTGTCACATCCGAGATTCCCAGCTATATCCCGCTGAGACGATACAACCATACTTATCACGATCACCTCCCACGATTGGTGGAGTCGATTCACTCATGATACATGTACCTCATGTGACGTCTGTTGCACCTGCAAGAGCAGCCATACAGCTATTACTAAAATCTGTACGAACTAGAGGGCATGGTGCTCTGATGCACTGAACCTGGACGAATCCACATACCGGCTCATACTGCATAGTACACGATATCAATGTCTCTACAGCAGAGGCTTGGACGAGCCCAAAAAATAGTGATATCAATATAAATAATAACTTAATCATGGAAAGTATAGTAATAATAAAAGACTACAATTGTATCTATAGTGAGAGGAAATACAAGAGTACTCACATGAATATCACAAAAAATGTCACTAGGAATGGAGGGATTATCTATCGATCCAATGATCGTAAATAGCGATCTCTAGCATGCAATATCACCTCCCTCAGCTTGGGTCTCATCACTCAAACAGGGATATCTATACCAAGCCCATAATTACCGAAAGATATCCTATCATCCTCTGTTGCTCATATATTTTCGATAGCCCGTATATCTTGTAGTATCCAGTTATTGATCTCTACAGGATTGAGGAGCATATAAAATATATCGAGATCGATCCCAATAGGCAACTCTCAGAAATGACTATGAAGTCACCGAATCTGTCCATCATGTCAGATTAGGTATGTATTCTCAAAACTCCTCTCTCCATCTGTCATCGCATCGTGATATGCAAGTGCGATGATACCTCCATGACCATAGAGCGTCTCGTCAACGGTACGAGCAAATCGCTCTACAACAATCTCTAGGAGATTACCTCACACATCACCAAAGACTCGGTGTGGCTGTGTGCTGAGGAGATGAGTTGCATTGATAGGATGTATCTGAGTGATTAGGTCAGGGTGATCTATGGCATTCATATATACTTGACGAGTATAGAATAATATAGATATATATAATCAATATGACAGAAAATGCAAGAAAATTATTCAAAATCCCACCAGAAGTTAGTGGGATTTTATTTTTTTATGCGAGATCCCAGTATTGGAAAAAATTATTTAAGAATTCTTTATGTCGAATCAGGTTAATTATAGATTTTTTATATCGGATATTTCTTGGAAGATGATGTTTAAATTCATTAAGCCTTGCAGTACGAAGCTCAAATTTTAATTTTTCATACCCTGTTTCAAATGTTAATTGTGGATTTTTTCTCATTTCCTCGAATCTTCTTCTCCGTATCTCTATAATCACACCTTTCCATCATTCCTCTGAAAAATATCAAAGTTTCTTGGATTCTCGAACAAGTTTAAGATTCGAAATAGGCCCTTGAATACCATGGTTGATTAAAAAATTTTCAGCTTCTGGTTGAATATAGCTTGTTGTTACATATGCAAAGATTTTATCAAGATTTTTCTCCTTCTCTGCATAAATCTTACCATAATATTCTCCAACATTTCCCATTGTAATATATCATTTACTCCATTGTTTGCATTGGATTGCAAATGTTTTTCCATCCTTTGTTGCTAATATATCAATTCCATGATCGTTGAACCCTCATTGCACCTGAGTTTTATATCCATCTCGTTCAAGTAGAATAGCTACAAAGTATTCAAAATCTTTATCTGTAAGGTCATATGTTAATTTTATAAGAAACTCAATTTCTTGTTCAGAGAAAACCCCTGTTTTTTTAAGTCATTTTGCTCGTTCCTGTTTAAGAGAGCCGAGAATAGCTATGATTTCATCAAATTGAATTTGTGTTTGCATACTTGCATATTATTAAATATATGTTTTATATTAACATACAAGTTCTAGAAAAGCAAAAATCCCCTATTCTTTCGAATAGAGGATTTTTTAGGAGCCATTATTTCGTCTCCTCTACATCCGCCTCCACTGATCCATCGTCATTCTTTTTCTCGGTAACGTCCGCCTCAGGAGTAGTTACTGGATCTCATGCATGAGCGTAGATCGCTTGTCAGATCTTCATCATTATCTCCGAGAGAGCCTTGGTTGCTGACTCGAGTTCATCTTTCGATGCATCAGGTTTCGCAAGCATCGTCTTGAGTTCTTCGAGTTTAGTTCTTGCCTCAGTTCCATCTGCTTCTTCATATTTATCTTTACTTTCATCGAGGGTCTTCTCAGACTGGTAGACCATAGAGTCTGCATGGTTGCGAGCCTCGATTGCTTCTTTTTTCTTTTTGTCAATCTCGCGATTGGCCTCAGCTTCTTTGATCAGTTTCTCGACCTCAGCATCTGACATACCAGTCGATCCCTGTACGGTGATCTTCTGTTCTTTGCCTGTTCCCTTATCCTTAGCTGTCACGTGGAGTACTCCCGATGCATCGATGTCGAGCGTGACCTCAATCTGAGGGACTCAACGTGGAGCTCAGGCAATACCTGAGAGGATGAACCGTCCGAGTGACTTGTTATCACCCGCCATCTCTCGCTCACCCTGGAGGATGTGGATCTCTACTGAGTCCTGATTATCTGCGGCAGTCGAGTAGACCTGAGACTTGCTACTTGGGATAGTAGTATTGCGTTCGACCATGCGAGTCATCACACCACCGAGTGTCTCGATACCCAGTGAGAGTGGAGTCACATCCAAGAGAAGTACATCCTTGACATCACCTTGGAGCACTCCAGCCTGAATAGCAGCACCGAGTGCGACTGCCTCATCAGGATTTACGGTTTCATTTGGCTTTTTAGCGAAAAATTGCTCGACCTTCGCCTTCACCATAGGAACACGAGTTGATCCACCTACGAGAATAACTTCATGAATCTGGGATGGTTGGAGTCCTGCATCTGCCATTACCTTGCGACATGGCTCGATAGAACGTTCGACGAGATCAGCGATGAGCTCTTCGAATTTCGCACGAGTAATCGTGATATTCATATTACTTGGAACTCCGTCGTTCATAGCAATGAATGGCTCATTTATCTCTGTAGATGTCGCAGATGAGAGCTCGATCTTCGCCTTCTCAGATGCTGATCTCACTCGCTGGATAGCCATAGCGTCCTTACGGAGATCGATTCCTGTTTCTTTTTTGAACTCGCTCATCACATACTCAAATATCGCCTGATCAAAGTCGTCACCACCAAGATGAGTATCTCCGTTGGTTGCAAGTACCTGAAAAGTTCCATCACTTCCGATTTCAAGAATTGAGATATCAAATGTACCTCCACCGAAGTCATATACAGCTATTTTCTCATCTTTAAGAGGGTTAACTCCATAGGCAAGTGCTGCGGCTGTCGGCTCATTGATAATACGCTTTACATCGAGTCCTGCGATCTTACCAGCATTAATAGTTGCCTGTCTTTCTGAATCATTGAAATAGGCAGGAACGGTAATCACTGCTTCAGTGACCTTTTGTCCGAGGAATTTCTCGGCATCTTCCTTGAGCTTCATGAGTACTTTTGCAGAGATCTCTTCTGGGCGGACTCATTTTCCATTCCACTCGATAAGACAACCACCATCTGGACCTTCCGTGACTTTGAATGATATATTCTTGAGTTCCTCTGTGACCTCTGAGAATTTGCGTCCAATAAATCGTTTTGCAGATGAGATCGTGTTTGCTGGATTCGTCACAGCCTGACGACGAGCAGGCATACCAACGATAGTTTCACCTTTTTTGCTTGCGACAACTGATGGAGTGGTTCGTCCTCCTTCACTATTTGGGATTACTTTTGGTTGACCACCTTCCATGAAGGCGACACATGAGTTGGTAGTACCGAGATCGATACCGATAATTTTTCACATAGTTAGAAAAGTTATAAAATATAAATTATGAGTTATAAATGAAAGGACTTACGTTCCGTCATTGCGAGGTAGGAAGCAGTTCATACTTCCATACTCGAACTTACAACAAATTATATTCCAGTTTGAAAATAAGTCAAAACTTTTTTAGCACATTTTGTATTAGAGTGCTAATAATATATAATAGGGCGTTTTTGATAAAAAATACAATTATGATCTACTAAAGATAAATGAGCCCAAACACGCGAATAATACGGAAAAAGTATTTAGTCTCTTGCCTGCATTTGAGAACTTTGCCAGATACAAATGACATAATAAGGTGATATCTCAGGCAAAAAAAGAGATATTGAAAAGATTTGCTTGATTCAATGCAAAGGATAAATGATAAAACATTGAAAAACTAAGCGGAACCCTCTCTAATTTGATAGAGAGTCAACTCAAAAGCGTCAAAAATACACTCCAGACGAATTCTGGAGCTATAATGGGAATAGTCTTGCCTGCAAAATCTGAAAACATATAAAGTATGATACCTACAAATACTGAAACAAAAAAAATGAAATAAAAAGTCTAAAAAGTACATTAGGTGCACTAAGAAG